>JBCBPQ010000052.1:0-36193 GCA_039820645.1 Cyanobacteria bacterium J06633_8
AGTGAACAGTGAACAGTGAACAGTTAACAGTTAACAGTTAGCAGTGAACAGTGAACAGTTAACAGTGAGCAGTTATTAATTCAGGAATTAGTTGGGAATGAGGTTTTGAGAATATATCGTATTAGCAGTATTTTATTTGCTAATAAAAATTGAAAAAAAATATGCTCCTACTAATCATTAAACATTTGAGATGCTCGCTTATAATCTTACTAAATTAGAACTGCTCACTGCTCACTGTTAACTGCTCACTGTCAACTGTTAACTGTCAACACTCCTCGATCTGCATCCAAAGTTGCCATTACACCTACTGGTAAAGCTGCATTTGGTGCTTCATGTCCGAAAGGTAAGTTGGAAACAACGGGAATACCTAAATCATCTAATCTATCGTGCAAGACTTCCTCTACACTGAAACTGGGAATATTTTTTGGCGCTTCGCAATTAGTAAAACTACCTGTAGCAACTCCAGCTATCTTTGCTAAAGCACCGCTCATCCGCCATTGAGTCAACATTCTATCAATACGGTAGGGTGCTTCTCCCACATCTTCGATTGCTAAAATAGCTCCGTCAAGTTCTGGTTGCATTGGAGTACCCAAAAGATGAGTGGCAACAGTAAGGTTTGCTGGTAATAACTGACCGCTAACAGTTCCACCTCCCCATCCTTTACCTTTGAGAGATTTAAGGGGTTTACCTTCTACTAAATCAAATAATCTTTGTATTGACCAAGTCGGTTCTTTGGCAATAGTAGTCATTACAGGCGCATGAACCCCACAAATTCCAGCTTTGTAAAGACTCCACAATAAAGCCGTAATATCTGAGAAGCCAATTAACCATTTTGGTGAGTGGGTATCAGGAGTTTCTTGTTTTTGCAACATCCAACTCCATTCTTCCAGAATTCTTGTTGTACCAAAACCACCTCTAGCGCACAGAATACCCCGGCATTCAGGATCTTGCCATGCTGCTGCTAAATGATTGCGTCTATTTTTATCATTACCAGCTAGATATCCCCACCTGTCTTCTATTTCCGGTATTACTTCAACTCGATAACCGCGCGATCGCCAAATTTCTACACCATGTTGAAGTGCTTCAAATTCTCGTAAAGCACCACTAGGAGCAATCACTCGCAATAAGTCGCCAGGTTGTAAAGATTGCGGTATCACCAAATTATCGGGGTATTGAGTTTTAACTTGCATTGACTGGTGGTTATTTACAATAGATATGGATGGAAAGTTGTCATTTTTAAACTGTGTTTCTTAGTTCGCCATTGGTAAGTGTTTATCCGTAAAATGAATTGAAAAAATAATTGATAGTTATGAAATTTTTAGCAATTTTAAGCCCGAAAATTCAAAA
Source organism: Cyanobacteria bacterium J06633_8 (assembly GCA_039820645.1). Taxonomy (GTDB): domain Bacteria; phylum Cyanobacteriota; class Cyanobacteriia; order Cyanobacteriales; family Nostocaceae; genus Rivularia. Next base: position 1,348 of record JBCBPQ010000052.1, read on the forward strand.
TGTCTACAAATAATTTTTCAAAACCCTCGCCTAATACGGAATTGCATAGAATACTTTTTGTTGCTTCTATTAATCCACTTACCTTATCTGGTTTTACTAAAAAGCCAGTTTAATTATTTTTGATAATCGATTTTTGACCACCCCGACGATAGGAAATTACTAGAACTCCACAAGCTAGCGCTGCGATTGCTACATTTCCAAATGCTTCTACCCAACGATGTGTCATAATTAACGCTTTACACTCGCGGAGAATTTGCTGCATTTCTTTAGTAGATAGAAACCCTAACTATTCAAAAGCTGCATTTGGATAATCGTGCTGAATTTTCTGACAATAAGACTCATCTTAAATTTTACCCATAACCTTGAGAGAAATGTGAGTACTCTCTGCTACACCAAAGGCATCTTCTAAACCTTTTTCTTGAGAAATAATATCCAACCAAGCCAATTGAGTAGCAAGTAACAAGTAGCTAATCAACTGTTAATACTTTGATGATGAGAATAGGAAAGAATTTAATTTGTGCCCTACTTGTGACTTTATTCTTAACTGCTAACTGTTCACTGCTAACTGTTCACTGTTCACTGTTCACTGTTCACTGCTAACTGTTCACTGTTCACTGTTCACTGTTCACTGTTCACTGTTCACTGTCTTCCGGCTCTTCTGATGGTAAAATACGAATACGATTCATTTGTGAAATTGCGTATTTGGCTGTTTCTTGGACTTCTGGATCTTCGTCATCTATTGCCATCGATAACATTTGGCTAATTTGAGCCATCATATCATAAACGCGAGTTAAATCGCGGATGGCATTTTTACGCACCTCCGGACTTTCATCTTGCATTGATAGCGCTAAAGCCCGATTCATTGGTTTAAGGGTACGAGTACCAATTTCCGATAAAGCAGCTAAAATTAAGCTACGTTGTTGCGAGTCAGCATCAGTCATCTGTTCTACTAATGGTTGAATTGCTCGCGAATCTCCTTTTTGTCCTAATTCCCAAATAGCTTTTCTTCGTTTCGTCGGATTAGAACTTTCTAAATCTCCTATCAATTTATCTAAAACGTTAATTTTGGCAAGACGGGAAGTTTTTTCTGTGGGTAGTAATTTAGAAGATGGTTCAATCGTAGATGCTACATCTTCATAATTGCTAGGAGGCAAGTATTTTTGCTGTTGATTGGTATCTGCCTTCTCGTTTTTGGATGGTTGAGTTATCTCGGTATCGTCATCTATATCCGAGTCATAAGTGGCGGAATTTTTTAAACCCTTAGAATATCTAAACCATTGAATTAAATAAAATAAAATACCCGCACCAGATAGTATTGCCATTGCTATCAAACCAAGCTTAATAAAACTGCCTGGTGAAGATTCTTGTTTCTGTGAAGAAGTTTCTTCGGATAATGGAGAAGGGGTAGCTGTAGAAGGAGAATTATCTTCAGAAGGAAAATTATCTTCTTTTAAAGTATCTGCTTTTATAAGTTCTCTGGTTTGACTACCTGCAATACCATCTGCTTGCAATCCTTGCTTCTGCTGAAATTCAATTACAGCAAGACGGGTTGTTGCGCCAAATTGTCCATCAGCAATGCCATTGTAATAACCCAACTTTTTTAATTGGGTTTGAAGTAATTTTACATCTTCTCCCACACTGCCTATTCTCAGGTTGGAGGGTGAGGTACTATCTGAGGAGTTAGCTTGGGCTACTTTCAATAACAACATTGTTGTATCGTAATTCGCAGCAACTGCCGGATTAATGTGAAATCCACAGCTACTCAGATAAGTAAATATGACTAGATAGTAATGGCATCGCCTCATACATCAATTTTTAACAAATAGTAGTGTAAAAGTTACCGACACAACGATAACTTTAATTTACTTAAATGTTAACTTTTTTCTTGATAAAAAAATTTCATGAATGGATAAAGAGGTTTTGTAACAGTAGTTGATACTGCGTAATTATTTTTATTCGCACCCAAAGCTTTATGGTAAAATTTGCGGTTCTGACTGTTTTACAGGAATTTTCAGAGGTTTGAGCTTGCTATTGGATTCTTCTGAGACAGATTGTATTCTTATTTCAGGTAAAGCTTCTTGCTTATTCTGCTTTCCTAAAGTCTGGCGTTGATTGATTAGATAAATACTAACTAAAGTTATAGTTACTCCCACCCATTGCAGAACACTCAAAACTTCGTTTAATAAGATATTGCCAAATATCAAAGCAAATACGGGAGTTAAAAATGTCAGAGAACTTAGACTAGTAAGGTTTCCAGCAGAAGCGAAATAGAAAAACATACCGTAAGCTATGGCGCTGCCAAATACAGCTGCATAACCTAAAGCTATCCAATCCGACGGCACTAAATTCTCAAATTGCTGAGTTTCTGTTGTTGCCGAAATTCCCCATAACGGTAAACCACCTAATACCATATGCCACCCCGTAGCGGTAACTGCATCCCCATGACGGGTGACGAATCGAATCATTACAGTTCCTAACGCCATACTCAAGGCAGCAAGTAGCATCAAAAATTCACCACTCTGGAAAAATGATTGAGAAATCATTGCTTTATATTCTGCTGTATTAGAAAAAATACTGAAAATTAGTTCATCGGGTAAGCCAATCAGACTAATACCTGTAACGCCGATTGCTAAGCCCAACCATCCATATAAACCGATTTTTTCTGCAAACAACCACGAAGACAACAGCGCTACGGCTAAAGGCTGGGAATCAATCATCACCGAACCCAAACCCGCATCAGTTCTCACCAAGCCTTGAGCTAAAAAACCTTGAAATAATGCTCCATCAACTAACCCAAACAAAGCAATCCACAGCCAAGCTTTCCAACCTTGAGGCTGAGGTTTACCCATAATTGCTGCTGCAATCAAAACTAGTATCCCAGCCGGTAATATCCGCATTCCCGCCAGGAAAAAAGGCGTAGTATGAGGAATAACTCCTTTCATTGCCACCATCGCCGTACCCCAAAGGAAAAAAGGCGAAATTAACAATAATGGTTTAAAAACAGAAGGATGCAAGGACGCACTTTTAGTTAACTGCATGGGATTACGGAGATTTTGATTTACGCAAGTCAAGGTTAAGTTAATCTTAACTAATTATTGCGTTATATGAAGGAAAAAATACTTAATTTAAATATCAAATGTTGGGAATTAAGCATGGAGCAATTTGGAAAGCAGTCTATGCTTAAAATAATTCTCGCTTAAGTTACCAACAGGGGTTACTTCGGCTGAGTAGCTGAGTATATGTAGGGCTTTTACCGATTCGAGTTAACATAACTAAAGACGATAGGAGATACACAACAATTTCTTATGACAGTAGCTCAAACTTCTGCCCGCCAACTTTTACGGGCTGCTTATGAAAACCGTTACACTTGGGACAAGAATTTTCCCGGCTATACCGCAGATGTAACTTACAAATATGATGGTAAAGAATTTAAAGGAAAAGTCCGCGTTAATCCAGATTTGAAAGCAGAAGTTTTTGATATAGAAGACGAACAAGCTAAAGAAGCAATTAATAATCAATTATGGGAAATAGCAATCCACCGCATTAGACGGGAATTTGAAGACTCTCATAAAAATAATACATTTAGTACTGGTGATACTGACGAATCCGGTGCTGTTGAAATACTAGTTGGTGGTAAGTCTTCCGGAGATAAATACAAAATTCGCGATCGCGAAGTAGTTCTCGTTCACCGTCATATTCATGGTGTTGTAGTTACAATCAATACTTTGAGTACTCATGACACTGGCGCAGGCTACCTCGCTCATCGTTATGATTCGGTATATCACGATCCGAAGACAGGAGAACAAAAAGGTAACAAAAGTCAGTTTGAAGATAAATATGAAAAAGTAGGCGATTATCATATTCTTAACGAACGGATAATTACCACCGAAGTAGAAGGAAAACCCATGACTATGGATTTTATCTTCTCCAATATTCAGATGTTGGGATAATTGAGCTGCTTGAGAAAGCGGAATTTACATCTTGCACCAGTGTTATAAACCCAGTTTCTTTTCGATTTCAGAACGAAATATTCATACTTTCATGAGTAGAAACCAGGTTTCTTTTGGCTTGTTGCCAATGGTGCAAGATATTAGGGAAGGGGGAAATTAGCAGACAAGGGGAATCAGAAGCTTAATTCCTAAATTGCTACTTTCTCTTCACCTTCTATCTCCTCATCCCTATTTTCCCATATCTAATCCCCCAATTCCTAATTCTCAATCTTTTACAAAAATTCCCGTAAAAAATCGAACGATTCATTCTCCCATAGGGGTTCTGGTGCCAGCCAGCTTAATTTTGTCTTGATATCTTCTTCTATTTCTTCGCTATCTTTTCTGTCAAATAACTCCACCAAAATTTTCCAGTCACGCTCGTTAAATTCCTCCACAGGTGGAGCATGTACTTCTACTTTTTTCGTCGCATCTACTGCTATTTTTGTTGTTGTCTCGGGTGAAATATCGCTTTTCACAGAAAATTATAAATACGTTTTGATTTGAAATATGAATTAAATAATGATTTTCTTCGTGAAGACGAAATTCCCGGTAAATGACAACCAAGAGAAAAACTCTTCACTAAAAACACAAAAAATTTAGTTTATATACTATATATTGTTAAATACAAAAAATTCTTTGGGTTCTAATTTCATAAATAATTACCTTTAAACTATTTAGGGTGAGTGTTCATCCTATCTTACTCAACCTCTTACACTCAAGGTTGAGGAATCCCCAGTTAAAGGTTGCTCAATCAACTCTAAATCAAAAACTTCCCCAAAGCAGCGTGCAATATGATGCCTTACTTCCGCACAAGTAATACCGGGAATCCATTCAGCCAAACTTGCTACAGATTTATCAGATATGCCGCAGGGTACAATACGCTCAAAACCCTTCATATCTGGACAAACGTTTAACGAAAATCCGTGCATGGTAATCCAGCGACTCACCTTTATACCAATTGCTGCAACTTTACGGTTTTCCAACCAAACACCAGTTAGGGAAGGAATACGTTTTCCTTGCAATTTGTAAACCGCTAATACACGAATTAAGACTTCTTCCAATTGACGTAGATACCAGTGCAAGTCTTGACGGTGACGCACTAAATTTAAAATTGGATACCCTACCAACTGTCCGGGACAATGGTACGTTATTTCACCACCTCTTTCAATTCTATGCACTTCATGACTGCTTTTATCAAGGTCAAATTTGATAAATTCGCTGCTTGCTCCTCTTCCTAAAGTGTATACAGGGGGATGCTCTAACAGTATTAGTACATCATTCAAATCGGGGTTTTTTACGCGCTGAGTTTGAAGTTCTTTCTGCCACATCCATGCATCTAAATATGGCATCACTAATTGGTTATATAGCAAACATCGATTATATGTAGCAGGCATACTATTAAAACAGCTAAAAGGCAAGATGTGTAAGGTACCGAGTCTGTTGCAAGTTATTTGGTTTTAGTCAATAAATGTCAAGCAATGCAAAGGATTTTAAAGGAAAGTCACATAAACCTGTTTTGTAAAAAATCAAATGTTAACTTGAATATATAGCTCAATATATATCGTTCAATGTTTTGGGGAGGAGCTCTCTGCAATCGCCGTAGCGCTTTAAAAGTCGGAATTACACAGCCTATGGCGTATAACCCAGTTTTTGATTGATTGGGTAAACTTCCAAGAAAATTTGTTTAGTCTATGAAAAGCACCTTTGGTAAGCCTCCTCGTAACTATTATAAAGTGACTGGGGAAGTTCGGCTTTTGTATAACCAGTTGGAGTAAACAAGTCAACTGATTAGACAGGAATTCAACTTAAATTCGAGAAAATTTTGCATTAAGTGAGAATCGTTTTTTCATAAACGTTTCATAGCTTTACTAAAGCGGTAGTTAGCTTAACTAACCGTAAATTTTCGTTCAATCTTTCTTTATACCAAATAAAATATTCAAGCGGGAGAGTTTTCATGAAGCTTGTTATCCACGGCAAAAATATCGAAATCACAGATGCAATTCGGGAATACGTGCATCAGAAGATCGAAAAAGCTGCCAATCATTTTCATCATATTACCAACGAAGTTGATGTACATTTAAGCGTAGCTAAGAATCCCCGAATTAATCCCAACCAGACAGCAGAAGTAACGATTTACGCTAATGGTAACATTATCCGTGCCGAGGAAAGCAGTGAAAATTTATATGCGAGTATTGATTTAGTTGCAAATAAAATTGCTCGTCAATTGCGAAAATACAAAGAGCGACGACGAGATAAGAAAATACACGAGCGCCACAATAGTATTGAGGAAATAATACCAGAAGAAATGGTGACGGATTTAATTGGCGATCGCACTCCGGAATTACCTGAAGAAGTAGTGCGTACCAAATATTTTGCCATGCCACCGATGACTGTTTCCCAAGCTTTAGAGCAGCTGCGATTGGTTGGACATGATTTTTATATGTTCCATAACAGCGAAACAGACGAGATAAACGTAATTTACGAACGCAACCACGGTGGTTATGGTGTAATCCAAGCCCGCCACCCCAGTCATTCCAACGGAAACGGAAATGGGAATGGCAATGGTAAAGCGTCTTACGGTAACTTTAACATGCCCACAAAATTAAACTCCAATCATTAACCGTCAAAAGTAAAATCAGCAATTAATTGGAGGGAAAATAAAAAAATCTAACTCAAAATAAATCTAAAAACAAATATTACAGCACTTGCTCTTTCTCCCGCGAGTGCTTCAGCGGTACGGACATTATACAAAATGTCTGTGCCGCTATCCGTTTATTTAGTTAGGAGTTAGGAGTTAGGAGTTAGGTTTAGGATTTGTCACTGATGCTCAAATATTTACTGCTTTATTAGGGATAATATTTGTATCGGCAGTCATATGTGGTTTATTATCTGCGGCTTTTGGCGATAAATTTTGGCATTAGCTTAGTTTTTGGATATAACATTAATTTGAACGGAAAAATATTAGTATAAAAAAATGTCCTTAGAGCCTTGTAAAGTTTGCGGTGTTCTCAATAGTAGTGAAGAAGAAATTTGTCTTAGCTGCGGTTTTCCCACCAAGGGAAGAAAAAGACCGGTAATATTTCAAGTAGCTGCGGTTATTCTTGTTTTAGCTTTTCTAATTCCTGTAATTACAACCTTAATTAGTTTAATTAAACCGCAGCAACAGCAACTACCAACTAATACAAAAACATCTTTAATGAATTAATAAAACTATTTTTTATGAAATTTATGAGTATTCATATTGTTTTTGTAAGGTATTTTATAGCCATTCCAACAGAAGAAATGAGCGCTATTTAATGCAATATAAATCGACCTCACCCTCGTTCCCTCTCCTTAACAAGGAGAGGGATGTCCGGAGGACAGGGTGAGGTTTTATCTCAATTCCTATACCACAATTATAAAAAACCCTTCTAGAGCGCAGAGAGCGCAGAGGAAGAAAAAGAGAGAGAAAATTTAATATCAATCAAAAATCCCCACATTCCAAAAATTGCGGGGATAAAAAATACTATTTGAAATTAAAGTGAGAAATTAAGGTGAGTTAAAAACTCACCGAAAAAATAACTATTTAGACTCGGTGAAGTCAGCATCAATTACATCATCACCAGCGGAAGCACCTGCATCTGCATCTCCAGTTGCGCCGTTAGGAGCTTCACCGCCGGGAGCAGCACCATCAGGAGCAGCACCACCAGCTTGCTGATACATATTGCTACCAACTGTAAACAATGCTTGTTGTAATTCTGGCATTACTTTTTGAATCTGTTCGTCGTCTTCCTTGGTGACTGCTTCTTCCAAGTCTTTGACTAAACCTTCTATTTTGGTTTTGTCCTCTGCGGGAACTTTATCACCCAGTTCTTCCAACTGCTTTTTCGCTTGATATGCCAAGGAATCAGCTTGGTTCTTACGGTCGATTTTTTCGCGACGTTCTTTGTCTGCCGAGGAGAAGCTTTCAGCTTCATTAACCATTCTTTCAACTTCAGTTTTATCCAAAGTGGAAGCACCAGTGATGCTGATGGATTGTTCCTTACCAGTACCTTTATCCTTAGCGGTAACGTTCAAGATACCGTTAGCATCAATATCGAAGGTAACTTCAATTTGAGGTACTCCACGAGGTGCGGGAGGAATTCCATCTAAACGGAAAGTTCCCAAGCTCTTGTTGTCGTTGGACATTTCACGCTCACCTTGGAGAACATGAATTTCTACATTAGTTTGTCCGTCTACAGCAGTAGAGAATACTTCTGACTTCTTGGTAGGAATGGTGGTATTGCGAGGAATAATTTTGGTCATTACGCCACCAAGGGTTTCTACCCCCAAGGATAACGGACTTACGTCTAAGAGCAAGATTCCGGTAACTTCACCAGAAAGTACACCAGCTTGGATTGCAGCACCAACAGCTACAACTTCGTCTGGGTTAACACTTTGGTTGGGTTCTTTTCCTAATACACGCTTAACTACTTCTTGTACTGCGGGGATACGGGTAGAACCACCAACTAGTACGATTTCGTCAATATTGTCTTTATTTAGTTTTGCGTCGCGTAATGCATTCTCCACAGGAATGCGGCTGCGATCAATTAAGTCAGAACAAATTTCTTCAAACTTACCGCGAGTTAGGGTTGTATCCAAGTGCTTGGGACCATCGTCAGATGCGGTAATAAATGGTAAGTTGATTTCAGCTTGGGTAACGCTAGAAAGTTCAATTTTAGCTTTTTCAGCAGCTTCAGTTAAACGCTGTAAAGCTTGCTTATCTTTCCGTAAATCAATACCTTCTTGCTTTTGGAAATCTTCAGCTAAGAAATCAACAATCTTTTTATCGAAGTCGTCACCACCAAGGTGGGTATCACCAGAAGTAGAAAGTACTTCAAATACACCGTCACCAACTTCTAAGATAGATACGTCGAAGGTACCACCACCAAGGTCAAATACCAAAATGGTTTCATTGCTCTTTTTATCCAAACCATAAGCCAAAGAAGCAGCGGTAGGTTCGTTGATAATCCGCAATACTTCAATCCCGGCAATCTTACCAGCGTCTTTGGTTGCTTGACGCTGAGAATCGTTAAAGTATGCAGGAACGGTAATTACTGCTTGGGTGATGGTTTCCCCAGTGTACTTACTAGCGTCGTCTACTAGCTTACGAAGAACTTGTGAAGAAATTTCTTCTGGAGCAAACTGTTTACCAGCTTTAGGACAATCAAGCTTAACGTTGCCGTTGCCGTCACGAACAACTTTATAAGAAACTTCAGTTGCTTCGTGAGTAATTTCTTCGTGCTTGCGTCCCAAAAAGCGCTTAACTGAGTAAAAAGTATTCTCAGGATTCATTACCGCTTGGCGTTTAGCGATTTGTCCTACGAGGCGATCGCCACTTTTTGCGAAAGCAACAACACTGGGTGTGGTGCGAAAACCTTCAGCATTAGCAATAACCGTGGGCTTACCACCTTCCATTACTGCTACGCAAGAATTAGTTGTACCTAAGTCAATTCCAACTACTTTTGCCATTTTTATTTTGGCTCCGTATAACTACAAAAACAATGAATGAGAATATAAAAGATTTAATTTTGGGGTAACTGGCTTTCACAAAACAACCAGTTGAGGCATCAATATGAAATGCAAATTCGGTCGCCTAGGACTGGCTATCCTAATTACACTGTTATATATACTGAGCCTGTGCAGCTAGTGAATGAAGGGTGGTTTCCCGAACCCGTAATTGGACGGTTATGCAACAATCCGATGTTGATGGCTCAATCAGTGTTTGCTTGCACAATGACTAATGTATGGGAATTAATACTATGAGTAATTCGGGTGAACCGTAAAATTAGAGTCGTGTTTGCCGTCTTTTAAGAGAAAATAGGGTTTATTGTTGCTTAAAAAAGATTCAAGCAGCAGCATTTTTCTCTTCTTAACAGCAATCAGTGTGAAAACAGACAGCATCTTCTACCGGCTTTTTAAAGAATTCCCCAGCATTTTTTTTGAATTAATCGGTGATTCACCGCAAATTGCAGATGATTACGAGTTCTCCTCCGTTGAAATCAAACAAACAGCATTCCGAATAGATGGTGTTTTTCTTCCTAATCAAGGAGAAGAAAATCCAATTTATTTCGTAGAAGTCCAATTTCAAACCGACGAAGAAATTTATTTACGGTTTTTTTCAGAAATATCTTTATACCTCCGTCAAAACAAACCCAAAAATCCTTGGAAAGCAATAGTAATTTATCCCAATCGCAGTATAGATACAGCGGATATCAATCACTACAGCGAGTTTTTTGCAAGCGGACGAATTAGCAGAATTTATCTAAATGCTCTCGGTGAAATAACTTCGCTACCAGTGGGAATTGCTACCATAAAATTAATTATCGAAGATGAAAATACAGCCATCGTCGCAGCCAAAGATTTAATTGCGAGAACCCAGCAAGAAATCAACAGCGAACAGCAGCAAAGACAGTTATTAGAATTGATAGAGACTATTTTGGTTTACAAATTTCCCCGAATGAATATACAGGAGATTGAAGAAATGTTTGGACTCAGCGATTTGAAGCAAACCCGAGTTTATCAAGAAGGAGTAGAGGAAGGAAAAGAAGAAGGAAGAGAAGAAGGGGCAAGAGAAAAAAGTTTAGAACTCATACCTGTATTCTTACGGTTGGGGTTAAGTCTAGAAGATACAGCCAAAGAATTAGGTTTAAGCTTAGAAGAAGTTAGACAGCAACTACAAAATCAATCCCCAAATAATTCATAACCTTTAACCTATTAATGCTTTCCCCAGAACTAAAAAATAAACTTGCAACTCCTTTAAAAATTGGCTCAGTAGAAGTTAATAGCAGAGTTTTACAATCACCTTTATCTGGCGTGACTGACTTAGTATTTCGGCGTTTGGTACGTCGCTATGCACCCGATTCAATGATGTATACCGAAATGGTTCATGCTTCGGGGTTAGCTCATGTCAAAGAGTTACCCAAGGTTATGGATGTTGATGTCAACGAACGCCCTATAAGCATTCAATTGTTTGATTGTCGTCCGGATTTTCTCGCACAAGCTGCTCAAAAAGCAGTAGCAGAAGGAGCAGATACTATTGATATTAATATGGGTTGTCCGGTAAATAAAGTTACTCGAAAAGGTGGTGGTTCTTCTTTATTAAGACAGCCAGAAGTTGCAGAAGCAATAGTTAAAGAAGTTGTCGGCGCGGTAGATATTCCCGTAACAGTCAAAACTCGTATCGGTTGGGATGATGCGGAAATTACTATTATTGATTTTGCGAAACGAATGCAGGATGTAGGAGCGCAAATGATTACTATTCATGGGCGTACTCGCGCTCAAGGATACAATGGCAACGCTCGTTGGGAATGGATTGCTCAAGTTAAAGAGGTGCTTGATATTCCAGTAATTGCAAATGGAGACATTTTTTCCGTTGAATCAGCAATTAAATGTTTGGAAATAACTGGTGCAGATGGGGTAATGTGTTCGCGGGGTACTTTGGGTTATCCTTTTTTAGTAGGAGAAATTGATTATTTTCTCAAAACTGGAGAAAAGTTATCTCCCCCAACAACTATTCAGCGTTTAGAATGCGCCAAGGAACATTTAAAAGCGTTATGGGAATACAAAGGAAATAGGGGGATTTATCAAGCACGTAAACACATGGCTTGGTATGCAAAAGGTTTTGAGGGTGCTGCGGAATTACGACAGCAATTTAATCAAGTAGAAACGGTTTTAGAAGGAGAAAAATTAATTAATCTAGCAATAGATAATCTGGTGATAGGTAATGGTTAATTGCTAATTGGTAATATTTCTACTTCCTAAAAATAAAAAATAGAGACGCAGTATTTCTGTATCTCTACTTTCTAAAATAAAAATTCCTAATACAAAAATATTTTTAAAAAGCTTAAAAAACCTCAAAATCCCCAAACATCTCCTCAAAAAGCTCGTCAATTATTTCTTGATTTCTTTGTTGTAAAACTGGTGGTCCGGCAAGAAAATCTTTAATGGTAATTTTCTTATCTCGAAAGTCTTTTATAAAGTTACAAATTGAAGAAATCACTTCTATTTCTGATTCTACTTGTTCTACCGTTTCAGCAATAGGATCTATCCCTTCTTTAACAGCTTTCCGATAACCAGAAACCATCTGTCCTTCATTAGTATTCTTTGCCATTCTTAACTCGCTTTTTAAGTTTTCATACTGGCTTTTTAGAAACTCATTATGTTGTTCTAGTTTATTGCACTTTCTCGTTAAATCATCTTCACTGTTAATTGAAAACGATTCTTCAACCTGATGTAATTTTTCGATTTCCAGTAATCGAGCCAAGTCACCTTCTTGGTAAGCTTTATTAATTTCTTTCATGATTTCTGTATGGCGCATCTGAATATCGCTATCTGTAACTTTATCAGGATGAAATATCTCAGCTAACCTTAAAAATGTTTGACGAATCTTCTTTGATTCACCTGTTTTGTTTATAGGCGAAAAATCTTGTTGCTCTGCATTATATCTATGGCTATCATCATATTCCCTGCCATGTTGCTCGGGATTATTGAAGAAGTCATTTTCTTCTTCCCCGACAAAAAAATCTTCTTCAATATCATCAATATCATCATCTTCTGTCATATTCAGTTTTACGCTGATTATTCCCGCTACTTGAAGACTTCGATAAACCTGTTCGATATTTTTTCTTGTCTGCTTTCCTAACTTCCGTGTAGTTAAAATTTCATCAAATAGTGAATGTATTTCGTCATCTAAAGCTGCCATCTTTTGAAAACAAGGAGTACATCTGCTGTGTACTTCTATGGCTACAGAACGCATTTGTTCGAGAAAGTTCTTCTGTTCGGTGCGTTTTTTCTTAATCTGCTTGAGTAACCACTGATGTTCTTTTTCTAAAGTTTCCAAACGTATGTGGAGGGAGGAAAGAGCAAGTGAAGTTGCTGATGACAGCGAAGATGGAGGTGAAACACGTGTAGACATAGAAATTATAGGTTGCTTCCACGCTAATGTACCAATTACAACTGCATTAGGGAAGTGTTTGTTTCTCAATGCTGACTCAGTATAAGCAAGGGCAGCTTTCTGATTTAATACCTCTGCTTACTTAATCCGGTTTTTTTTAACTATTAGAGACACTATATAATGCTTTACCGAGGGCACTGCGATCGCGTGTTTATACAACCCATCGGAATTCATAAAATACATCAAAATTATTTATATATTATTTTTGGGGACATTTACAATCTTTTACATTCACCCAAAATTAATTAGCGTTATATACAAAAACTAATTCAATCTCTGACTCGTTTAAAGACAACAATACAGGTTCTTTACTATTGTCTAAGGTGTTATTTATTAACCTTATTATCCAACGACCTGTTATCTCTTCTGAGGCTTCAACTACACCATGAAACTCAAATACATATTTTGGATATAGTATTTTGACTAAACTTCCTATTCTAATCATACATATTTTTTTTAATTCATTATATTATTTATTCAAGGTGATTAAAAAATATTTTTTACTTTTGTGTGGGGAACCAATTTTCTGAAGCTTCTTTTAATTCAGTTAAGTTATATTGAGATGTCCAGCCACAATTAAAGCATTGAAATCCAAATGTACGGTTAGTTATATATTCACGATATTTTATTCTTACAGAACTACAACATGGACATATACCCATGATTACCAGTGACTTTAATTCTTGCTCTGCTTCTTGGTTGTTGTCAAACATATATTCACCCTTTAAGTTGCCATATCAATTTACCTATTTGTGTCTAATTGGGTGCAAGCAATTAATATAATTACTATCCAATATAAATTAGCTATAAATATATAGGGCAATGATACTAAGATAAGAAATCCATACCCTGAATTTTTTCCTGACTCGGAACTCATAACACTGTGGGTAAGCCTCTGCCGGGAGTCAAAATAATCGAGGCAGAGAAGGAGCTAGTAAATTCGTTAGGGACTGCGGAAGCTTGCCATTTGTCTATATAGCGTCTGTAAATAATATAGTAAAATATTCAATTATTTAGACAAAATCTGTTGAGTGAAATTGCGCTAAAAGTAATTTTTAAAACATCTATTATAATTTTTTTGCAATATCATCTACAAAAAAATATTTTTTAATTATTATATTGTTTTTTATCTAAATTTATGAATTATCAAATGATTCTCTAGCTATAATATACTGTATTTTAAACAAATAATAAACTGTTGCTTATTTGCTCATTTTAATACAGTCTTTACTTTCCACTAGACAACATTAACTCTTCCATGCTCTCTAATCAAAATAGTTAAAATAAAAAACAGGAAGAGTCTTTCAACTTCAGCTTTGAGAAAAATTACTCGTTTTGTACACAATAATTCTCACTAAAGTTTTCTTCAGTATTTAAGATTGACATAATGATTTCCTGGCTGTCAGTACGTTATCGTACTTTGGATTTAACTCCATTTTGAGTTGAGCAAGCGAGTATACTCATTTTTGATAACCCGGTAACATTCGCAAGCTGTATTATTCAAGGCTTCCCGATTGAGAATGGTAATTTTTCCACGGGTATAGCGAATCATTCCTGCTTGTTGCAAAGCCCCTGCTGCAACAGTTACACCCGAACGACGAGTTCCTAACATTTGAGATATAAACTCTTGTGTGAGATATAACTCATCTTTCATAACGCAGTTTTGTGCTGTCAATAGCCAACGAGCTAGTCTTGCTTCAATATTATGCTGTCGATTGCATGCAGCATTTTGGGAAGCTTGAGTAAACAGTGCTTGGGTGTAAAGTAACAAGAGTTTTTGCAACTCTCCACCTCTGTCAAACTCGCTTTTTAATATGTTGCCATTTAGCTTCAGCGCAGAACCTTCAATTTGAACAATGGCACGGCTTGTAGTGGAATGTCCACCTAGGTAAATAGGCAGCCCTACCATGCCCTCTTTACCTATTAAGCTTATTTCGGTTGTAGAACCATCTTCCATTATTGAAACTAAAGAAATCATAGCCAAACCAGGAAAATATGCTTCCGTCATGGCTTCTCCTGGCTCGCATAATACTTCTCCAGCTATTAAATCAATCGGTTCTAAATGAGGAACAAGTCGTTGATAATCTTCTGAAGGTAAAGCTGCTAGCAGCTGATTGACTATTGCACCACCAATATCGTCGGACATATGAAAGAACACAATCTTCTTAATTGAGTCGTATCTGGAAAAACACCTCACCACACCAGCAAAATAAACAATATCTGCTGATGCTTATAGGCATTTTGCCTTGGGAATTGTTTACAGCATCAGCTCCCTCAACAATATCAATTTGAACACAGATTTCTACAGCTAGACATCTTAAAAAACCAGGCAATTCAATGTCCGATTTATTCAAACTTCATCTCTGTTGCTATATCAAATTAAATCGTAAAGCAGCAGTTACTCAAAATCTAAAATCAAAAATGGTATTACGTTTGCTGACACCGCATGTCTGTAAACAAAAGAATACCTCGATCCCAGAAAATTTCAGTACGGTATCGTACATATTATCTCAACAGTTGAATAAAATATAAAAATTTAACAGTCTGATTTATCCCAGTAAACGCTTAAACTCATCCCGGATTAATCCATAGCATTCGCAGGCTGCCTCTTCGAGCTGTTCCCTTTGCTCAATAGTGATTTGTCCTCTCCTATAGCTGATCAAACCTGCTTTCTGAAGCGCGATCGCAGCTTCTGTAACGCTAGCGCGACGGACTCCAAGCATTTCAGATATAAATTTTTGGGTGAGCGGTAGCTCATCTCTATTTACACAGTCATTAACCGAAAGCAGCCAACGAGCAAGTCTTTCTTCAATCAAGTGATGCGATTTGCAAACTGCTATTTGTGATATTTGAGTTAATCTAGCTTGAGTATAGAGTAAAAGCTTTTGTTGTAATTTTTGTCCTTTTTCAAATTCACTTTTAAGTAGGTCAGCATCCATTTTTAGTGCATTACCTTGAACCTGAACGATTGCACGATTTGTCGCAGTATTTCCTCCTAAAAATACTGGAAGACCAACCATTCCTTCATTGCCTACCAAACCAATTTCTGTAGTCGAATTATCTTTCATAATCGAAACCAAAGAAATCATTGCTCCTAAAGGAAAGTAAACTTCTTTTATCAACTGTTTCGGCTCATAAATGACTTGCCCTAAGGACAAACTAACAGGTTTTAGATAGGGGGCTAAGCGCTTATATTCTTCAGAAGGTAAACCCATCAACAGTTGATTAGCCGACAAGGAAGGCGAATCAAACATGAGGTAATAAAATCTCTTTTTGTGAAAATTTTACTTCAATGGAGCAATATTACTAAATATAATATTTGCTGCGATTTTAGGAAAACAAGATTTTTCTTAAAGCATGCAATTTATAACCTTTGAAATACATACCTAGATTAGATAGGAATCTAAGATAATTGTTTGTTTGTAAACTTATTTTCAAATAGTAAAAGCACATCTTTAAGTTAAGAGTATAATTTGCTTGCAATTATTCAACAGTTTGTAATATTTTTTTAACAAGTATTAATAAGTATTACTTATTATTTAAATAATTAAAAATTATATATACGTATTCATTATAAAAGAAGGAAGAAGTCAGGAGGTTTGAGCGGTTTGAGCGGTAATCTATTTTTTAAAAATGCGCGTTATGAGTCTAAAACGAAATTATTGAAAAAAATAATATTTTGAGGCGCATAGTATAGTCAGAAAAATCAAAATTACGGCAAGCTATAAAGATTCCTGTCGCTTATTTATCATAAAAAATGCGACTATAGCACTTGTAAGTGCTAAAGCTGCGGCAATAAACATTATTAAACGAAAACTGTCTACATAAGCGAGTGATATTGCTTGTTCGATTGCCTTTTTTAAACCATCATTAATATTCTCGGGAGCTTTTGCAACAGCTAAATTAATTCTTTCTTTTGCTAAGGCTTGCTGTATTTGAGGTGATAAGTTTAACTTCGCCAAGCGTCGGTCTAAACTGTAATTAAAAGCATTACAAACAAAAATATTAAATATGGCGATCGCTAATAATCCAGCGATACGAGAAACTCCATTGTTGACTCCCGAAGCAATACCAACTTTAGGCTTTCTTACCGAACCCATAACGGTAATAGTCAAAGGAGAAACGCTAACTGACATTCCCAAGCCTAATATTACAACAGCGGGGAAAAATGTTATCCAGTAACTGCCACCAATACCGGGTAATGCAAACAAGATAAAACCTAATGCTGCAATTACCGACCCTACCATCAATAGTAACTTAGCATCATAACGATTAACTAAATCACCAGACCATCGCGACAAAAAGAACATAATAAGAATAAACGGTAAAAAAACGGCACCAGCAGCAGTTGGAGAGTAACCTTGTACCTGAATTAAATTAAAAGGAACAAAATATAAAACCCCTCCTAAAGCTGAATATAATAATAATGTGAGTAAGTTCGCACCGCTAAAACTGCGCGATTTAAATAAATATAAAGGCATCATAGGACCGTAAATATTTGCTTCTACAAATACAAAGGCACCTAAAAATATTAATCCTATTAAAATACTGCTAATTATTAAAGGATGAGAAAGCCCTAAAATCGAAGATTCAATTAATCCGAATACTGTCGTTCCTAAGCCTAAAGTTATCAACATCGCTCCCCAATAATCGAGGCGGGTAAATTCGCGCTCGCGACTTTCGGGAACGTACCGAAATAAAATTGACAGGATTATAATTGCTAACGGAACATTAATAAAAAATATCCATCGCCAAGATAGATTTTCTACCAGCCAACCGCCTATAATTGGAGCAAATGCTGAAATTATAGCTGTAAAACCAGACCAAATACCAATAGCTTTTCCTCGCTCATAATTACCAAAAGAAGCGCTGAGAATAGCTAAACTTCCAGGAACTAATAAAGCTCCACCAATTCCTTGAAAAGCACGAGCAAGAATTAATTGATTTATATCAGCCGATAAAGCACACCATCCAGAAGCGAGAGCAAATAAAGCAATTCCATAAGCATAAATCAATCTTCTTCCAAATTTATCTCCTAAAGACTCACCTACTAAAATTAAAGCAGCTAAAAACAAAGCATAAGACTCTACTACCCACTGCAATTGAGTTGCGTTTGTATTCAAAGCTTGTTGCAATACTGGTAGCGCTACATTGACAACAGTGCCATCAATCATGGCCATACTCGAACCGAGTATAGTCGCCACTAGTACCCAACGTTCGGTAATACGAGAACAAGAAGTGGAGCATCGCTTAGCCTTAATTACTCCGGTATCACATGGCGGTTTCACAATGTTTGACATCTCAAGCCACTAAGAGCGCAACTTTCAAAATTTTACCGGAAGTTGTTGATTTTTCTCTACTAAATATTAATTCGGATTTTTCTCAATAATCTTATTATCGATTTTGAATATATCAAAGGTATATTGTCTAGAAGTGCAGGTACAATTATTTTTGATTAATCAATAAATATTTTTTATTAGCAGTATTTACGAAAATATTACGCTAAACATGGTATTTTAGAGGTTGACAATCTCCAAAATTACTTGTTCTGAGGTGAATTGCGTAATTCCTAATTAAATAATTTAGCAAAGTTGTATTAAAATAATTTTTAGGTACAAACGCTTTGTCTGAGTTTACTGCGGAGCGTGACTACTTACGAAGTATATTTATATTTTCTAATTAGCATCAAAATGGCTGAAAAATCTGACCGTCAAAAAAGGATTATGGAGCATCTTGCTCGTAGCACTAACGATTTTATTAAACCTAAACTAAATTCAGTTGAAAGGAAGCAACAAATATTAGAGCATATTCGTTTAACTAAGAATTAAATTTTTTTGAAGGTGGGAGATTCCCACTTTTTTTATATTCAAGTCTGAGGGAAAAGGCGCATTTTTTGTGTACGTCAGGAAAAACACGGTGAACTCCCCTAATATCGCTTGGCGGAAGTAAGAAGTAAGAAGTAAGAAGTAAGAAGTAAGAAGTAAGAAGTAAGAAGTAAGAAGTAAGAAGTTTGATAATTTTCGGCTTTTCAGGCATTTTTAATGGTTGCCTTATTTACGCCGACTTATACTAGTGAGATGCGGTTTTCTCGTCGAATGCCACTGCTCAAACCGTTTACCCACGGATTTTCCTAGTGTTTTTTTATGTAATCATATGTCATATTTGTTTTAAGTCAATCAATTTAATCTACTCTAAAGGTTATTAAAATTACAAACTTTTGATTCAAATAAAAGCAATCAAAATATTCTCTAAATTTTCATTTATAGTGAATAAAAAATAAAAATTATACAATATACTCAGTATTTATATTTAACTAAATAAAACTTTATTTTTTTTAGGGAATATAAATCACATTTTTTAGATAAAATAATTTTATAATAATAGTTAATAAAACACCATTATCATGGATGGGAAGTATTTTAGTATGTTTTGCAATAACTATTGATTGTAATTTACCTATTAACAATATACAAAATATACCAACTGTTAGGATTTGTTAGGCAATTTTATTTATATAAACCTACTTAATTAAGCATAAACAATTATGGATAAAAGATAATAACTATAAATAAATTAATTATCCTTAAAATAGATAATCTGGATAAGAGCGCTTCAGTAGTAGTAAGTTTTATAAGAACAATGAAACCCCCCGAATCCAACGTTGAAAATCAAGACAATACCTCTCCAAAAAAAACACAATCGCTACGATTACCGCAACGTTTATTGTTAATTATGCTACCTATAGCTTTAACTATTGGTGGAGTTACAATACTTGTGAAGTTACTTGCCCGCCAAAGTAAATCTTTGCCAAATACTACAGTTCAAAAATCGTCGCTTTCAGTGAAGTTAGCCGAAGTAAAAGTAGGAAAAATAACAGAAAGTTCGGAGTTTATAGCTAGTTTACAATCATTAAATTCACAGACTCTTCAAGCAAATGTTCAAGGTCAGGTATCTCAAATTTTCGTCAAAAAAGGAAATCAAGTAACAGCACAAGCACCTTTATTACAAATTCGCTCAAGCAATCAACCTGCTGCAATTAACAATAATAGTAGTAGCAACAGTGCAGCAGCGCCAACTATTCAACCAAAATTACAAAATGCTCGCGCTCAACTGCAAGAATTGCAAGCTCAACAGTTATCAAAAAGTCAAAATTTACAGCTAATTCAACAGCGATACGAAAAATATTCTAACTTAGCCTCACAAGGAGCCGTATCCAAACAAACTAAAGATGAATCTGCTAAAAGACTTGAAGCAGCTAAAATTGATTTGAATAATTTGAATGCCAAAATAGCAGCACAGAAAGCAGCTATATCTAAATTAGAACAAACACTTCAACAAGCACAAATTAAGAATACTGCAAATAGCCTTGCTGTTCCTAAAACCCCGCAGCAGCATAGAATTAGCGCTCCCTTCAAAAGTACGGTAGCAAATATTTTAGTCAAAGTCGGAGATTCAGTAAAACCTTCCACTAGAATAGTTACAGTAACCCAAAATCAACCTTTAGAAGTAGATATACCAGTTTCCCTAGAAAAACAATCCCAGCTACGCAAGGGAATGTTAGTAGAAATAATCGATTCTAAAGGTAAAAATATAGGTACGGCCAAAGTTTTTTTTATTGCACCAGAAGTTAACTCTAATACTCGCACCATATTAGTAAAAGCATTATTTGATAACACACAAAGGAAAATGCGATCAGGACAATTTGCTAAAGCCAGAATTAATTGGAATCAAGATACTGGATTGTTAATTCCCACTACAGCGGTGTTTCGGATTGCAGGAGAAGCTTTTGTATATGTTGCCCAAAGATTAAATTCTACCGCACCAAATTCTCAATTAGTCGCTAGACAAAAACAGGTAAAACTAGGTAAAACAGTAGGTAATCAATATCAAGTCATTGAAGGATTACAGCCGGGAGAAAAAGTTATTGTTTCCAGCTTATTGAATATCAATAATGGTGATATTTTAACTGCTGAATAATCGAATATTTTTTACTTAGCAATTGCTTTTCGCCAGATAAAGGCTAAATTTCCCTGTTGTAGAGTATCTCAATTTTTGGCAACAGCATTGTCTGCTTTTGAATAAGCGAAGAATAGTTGAATCTATAATACGGTAGATTTATCTTGGCATGTTACTAGCAAAAGCGGTTATATTGTTTAGCCTAGATACCCAATGCTGCAAATGTTTCTAATAAGGGTTGCCTAACCACCAAAACCATATATCATACAAATAAATTAACAGAAATTAACAATGGTAGAACCTCCAATTAAAAAATCTGACCGTAAACCGAAACCAGAAACAGAAGGCAGTTCTAGCTCTGAGAATAGGAGTTTTACCCCTCCTGTGAAAAAGAAAGATCGAGACAACGATAGAGATAATGACAGAAGCAACGATAGAGATAATGACAGAAGCAACGATAGAGGTAGGAGTAAAGGTAAAGGTAGAGGTAGAAAATCTGGAAGAGATGAAATTAAGCCTCCAGTAAATCCTGCATTAGCACGTCCTCCCAAACCATCTAAGCCTCCTGTCAAAGTTGAAGAAACTGTTGCAGAAGAATCGCAAGAGGCAAGCGAAGCTGCAACAGAAGTTGTTGCAGAAGAATCGCAAGATTCAAGTGAAGAACAAAATAATTCCTAATTTGTTAGTTAATTTAAAGGAGAGGAGAGAGAAGAAGGGAAAAAGAAGGTGTTCAAAACCCTATAGCTTCTCACTCCTCACTCCGAACACTGATTAAATGGATTACGCTGATTCCACGGAAATTTTTTTCTAACTGCTAACTGCTAACTCTTCACTTGTTGACACGTTCTCCAAAGTTTATCAATCTTTCTATCATCATAAGACGATTTTCCCATACCCCAACTTGATAGGGATTATTCAAAGCTTGTTGACGCGTCAAACTTCTAAATTGAGATTGAAAGCGAGTTAACGATGCTTTTGTTGCTTGTAAGTTGGCTGGAGATGGTGATTCTGCTAGCCTTTCTAAAACATTTTGTAAGACTTCTGCTTGAGAATTAAATTGGGAAATTCCGGCAGCAGACATTTTGATTTGCTTGTTTTGTAATGCAAATTCCCATTCTTTTTGCAAGGAAGCATAACGTAAAGCAGCAGTTTTGAAGGGTTGACGGTAAGGAATAGGTTCTTCTTCGGACTCATTGCCCTGAGTTCTGTTGAAAACTTGCTGTAGCTGTTGATTTTGCAAGTTTTCCGCAGCAAATAATGCGTAGCCACCCACTGGTAAATCTCTAATTAACTGTATTTGATCGAAGGCTCCTAAAGTTGGTAAGTTTAGCAAACGAATTCCCGGAACTAATAAAGTAGAACCCAATTTTTTTGATACAATCCAAGGTCGTGCTAACCTACTGAAAGTCTGAGTATCCAAAGCGTAAGTCATGGGGACAATTAAGTCTATATCCCCTCGTTTTGCCCAAACTTCCCAATGCTGTTGTAATTTACCAATCCTTTCTTTTTCTGGTAGGGGAAAAACTGCTACAGACATGATTAAGTCAGGCTTCTTTTGTCGCATTTTTTGCGAAACTTGTGCCACAAAGCTATCTATCTGTTGAGTGCGAAAATCCGTCCATTTTTGCCAAAGATTGCGTTGACGCGGCGAAATTTTCAGCGGATCGATTCCATAACGCTCTTTAAATAAACTTCTTGCAGCTTTTCCATAACCGTAGCTACGATTCCTTTGATGATCTTGAAAAGGATAACGAATATAGTCTAAATGTAAACCGTCTACTTGATAGCGGGTAACAATTTCTTCGTACTGATTTAATAAATACTGACGTAACTGGGGATTCGCTGGGTCAAAAAATGGTTTATTTTGACCTTGAGGAATCATTTTTCCCCGTCTATCGTAACCAGCCCAATCCGGATGGGCGGCAAGTACGGGGCCGGGATAGTTTGATTTAATACCTAGAATTTTATTATGTCGCTGGTTTCCTGCCGCAAATACCCATACCCAAGCATGTAATTCCATACCTCGATCGTGGGCTAATTTGACGGCTGATTTTAATGGATCCCAATTACGAGTTAAAGGATTTTGCTGAGGTGCGACTTTGCTGGGATAAACTGTATAACCAGCATTTACCGTTTCAAAAAATACTGTATTAATTCCTGCTTGCGAAAGTTGATCGAAGATTTGAGCTAATCCCTCTTCGTTTCTGGCTTTAACAATCGTTCCTCTATCAAGCCAAATTGCTCGAATTTCTGGTTGAGCAAACCTTTGATTTACGGGGAATTGATTCCATAAAGAATTTTTTGCTGCTAACCACTGTCTGCGAGCTTCAGCATATTTCTTCCTTGCGACTAATTGCGGTATTTGGTTAACAACTTCTTTAGCTTGCGATACCGCTTGTTGGCTGCTAAAACTTAATGTTGTAGGTTGGCTAGATGCAAATTCTACTGCCACACCCGATTTTGCTGATTGAGAATTTCCGTTGTTTACTGCGGCAACTGATAAATTAGCACTTTCAACTCGACCAATTAATTTTAGCAATTCTTGCTGTAAAGCGATTGATTCATTACGGCTAATTGGTTTGCGTGAATTAGGTTTGACATCAAGACGAACCTTATCCTGCAAATGATCTATTGCTTCGTCAGATAGCTCATCGGAACGTCGAAAGTTAAAATTTGAAGAAGGATTATTAGGGATTGCCGCTGTAAAATTAAACGGAGTAGAAGCACGAGTCGAACTTGTATTTAGTTGGCTTAAAGAATTGGGTGGATTTTCAGCAACAGATGCACTAGAACATTCAGAAGAACCACCTGGAATACTTTTAACAGCATTCGGTGACTTCGCATATCGCTTCAAAGTAGCTTGCAACCAAGCACTATCCAAATTGGGATTTGCGGCGGTATCTACTCCCCATCGCCAACCAAAAAAAGTAGAGCGTGAGTTAGCTAAAACGGCTGCGGAATTATCTTTCTTATCCCATACAGCAACTGCTTGAGTGGGCGAATTGGGAACTACAACACCACCGCGAACTTCTCCAATTAATTTTTTGTTGTTAGCCCATCGGTGTGGCTTAGCTTTAGAAGGTTGAAGCACTTGTGGTGAGTCTAAACTGAATCCCCAATAACCTCCTAAAATATCTTTCACCAATCGACGTACCCCTGGCGCAGATAAACTTGCCACCGGGCCACTTGCGATAACCCGCCCGCCTTTACCTACCCATTCTTCCAAGCTAATTGCTTGTGATGGTGTCAATGTTTCTACATTGGGTAAAAACAGCACCGTGCGGCTTCCCCAATCGGCAGTATTTCTAACTTTATTTAAAGGAATTACGCAATAGTTGACTTCAGCTGCTTGCAAACGAGTGGTTATACCCTTCCACTGATTGGCATTTTCACGGCTTTGAATAACACTAATAACTGGTTCAGTTGCCGCCGTAGCAGGTAAAACATTAAGTAAAGTACAAGCTAAAAATTGGCATTTGAAAAATAATAATTTGGTATTAATAGATTTTAATTTAACTTTTCTGATTCCTTTAAACTGGTTTTTCACTATTTCACCCCTCATTGGATTTTGGTTTGCGGATTGACGCTACTTTATCTACCGATAAACTAATTTTTTTATACAAGTAACCAATTAGAATAATTTATTCGCAAAAAATCAAGAGTTTATTAAACAAATAATAAATATTTATAGATTTTTATAGATAGTTTCATAAAAAAAATCGCTTCATATTAACTCCCAACCCCGTGAGCTATCTGCTCCTATTGAATACAAACTTGAATTAGCTCCTCTACATTTGCAACTGGAAAAATCTTAGTTTTTAAACTGTTCGCAATTTCCTCGACTTTTTTATCGTCTAAAAAAACTTGCTCTCCATGCTTTAACATTACACTGGGTAATAAAATCCCATCACCTAAATTTTCATCCTGTAATTTCAAAAGCAAATCATGGCCAGTTAATAAACCAGTAACGCTAATATCTTGTCCCCAATAATCGCTAGATAAAGCACGCATATTAACAGATAAACCTTCCACCTCATTTAACTGTTTTTCAATTGGTTTAAATGCTTGCTCAACTGCATTCCCTACTACCCAAATTAATTTTCGTGGCTTAACTTTTTGTGGTAATAATTCCCTTGCAGTCTGCAAAAACTCCTTGATAAACAAACGAATGGAACCAACACCATTATCAATTTGAGGATAATCTTCGTATTCAGCTTCACATGGTAATTCCTCACCTGCAATTAAAAACCATTCATCAGCCAACCATACACAATTTGAACCAAGAGTTTCCTTCAATTCTTGCTGCAATTTTCGCACTTGAGAAATAACTTCTCCTGCTTTCTTTCGCGTCACCGGTATAAGTTCATCTTCTTGAGGACGAAACCGCGTCAAACCCACTGGTACCACTGCAACAGAAGCCACAGCAGGTAATTCTCCGCTATGAAAAGATGCTAAATCCCGTAGAGTTTTTTCTAAGTTTACGCCATCATTGATACCAGGACAAACAACTACTTGGGCGTGAATTTGTAGCCTTCTTTCCTGAAACCACCTGATATTATCTAGAATTTCTCCCGCTCGTTTATTTTTGAGCAATCTAATTCTTACCTCGGGTTCGGTAGCATGAACCGATACATAAAGCGGTGACAGTCGCATCTGTTCAATTCTTTCCCATTCTCGTTGCGGCAAATTAGTTAAAGTCAGGTAAGAACCGTACAAAAAACTTAAGCGATAATCATCATCTTTGAAATAAAGACTAGAGCGTTTTCCCGGTGGTTGTTGATCGATAAAACAGAAAGGACAGCGATTATTGCACTGAATTAAACCATCAAAAAGCGCAGTTTCAAACTCTAAACCCAAATCATCATCGTAATCTTTTTCAATTTCAATTTCATGAGTTTTTCCCTTCTCATCCAAAATCTCTAATTCTAAAACTTCATCAGCACATAAAAACTGATAATCAATTAAATCGCGGGGACGAATACCATTAATACTAACGATTGCATCGCCAACTTCAAATCCAATTTCTGCGCCGATAGAATCCGGCAATATTTTAGTAATGCGTGCAGGGCTGATGTTCATAATTTAGGGGTTGGAAATTGAAACTAAGGAGTTACTCCCTTCCCGCTTATGGGATTACCGAAAAATTGTAGGCTGGGTTGAGGGACGAAACCCAGAGCAATGTTGGGTTTCACTCCGTTTAACTCAACCTACCCTATAGCTAATCTTCTACCGGGATAGGAGTAGGAGTGTAGAGACGTAGCAATGCTACGTCTGTTAAGAGTTAAGAGTTAAGAGTTATGAGTTATAAGTTAATAATCATAATTATTTTAAGGTATTTGTAGTTTCCGTTATAAAAATACTTAAATACTAAAAAAAGAACTGGCTTAAAGTAAATTTAGTAAATACCCTTCATTTTACAATTAATTTTTTCCTACTTCCCACTCCTCACTCCTCACTCCTCACTCCTAACTCCTCACTCCTAACTCCTAACTCCTCACTCCTAACTATTTTCCAATAACCCCGTAGCAATGCTACCTAATATCAACACTCCAAACACCAACCGATACCAAACAAACACCCAGGTACTTTGAGTTTTCAGAAAGCGTAGCAAACTAGCGATAGCTAAATAAGAAAATACTCCTGAAGAGATTATTGCTGCTGTTAAAGAAGTCATTTGACTAGCATCAACTCCAGCTAACAACAAATCCTGTAGCTTAACTAATCCAGCCAAAGAAATAGCCGGAATACCCAACAAAAACGAAAATCTTGCTGCTGTTTCTCGTTCCAAATTTAAAAACAGCCCCGCTGTTAAAGTTGAACCACTTCGAGATACACCAGGTATTAACGCTAAAGCTTGAGCAAAACCCATTAGCAATCCATCTAACATTAATAAATTTTCAAAATCCCGCCCACGTTTGCCAAATTTTTCCGCTAACCCCAACAGTATCGACATGACTATAGAAGCAATTGCGATCGCGCTCATACTCCGCAGCGGTGAGTTGTCGAAATCGGGAATAAAAATTTTAATGATTATCCCAAATAAAAGTATGGGAAAGGTGCCAAAAAGAATACCCATGCACAAACGAAAATCAAAGTCCATATAATCAGAAAGAGCCATAGCCCTAGTGGCACCTTTGAAAATCCTGGACAAATCTTTCCAGAAAAAACACAGTACCGCAGCAATACTTCCTAACTGAATTACAGCACTAAAAGCGACTCCAGGATCTCCCCAACCAAGCGCTACAGGAACAGCTTTTAAATGAGCGGTGCTGCTAATTGGTAAAAACTCTGTTGCACCTTGTACAAAGCCTAAAAAAACCGCTTGCCATACCTTCATTTGCTGCACTCCATCAGCTACTGTAGAAGGCTGATTGGCAAAGGTTTTTAACGGATGTATGGCAATACTGAGTATGGCGGATGCTACAGCTAAAAAGCAGAATAATTGACGTTGAATAAAATTCCATACATTTGTTCTTGCCATTAAAGCAAAAACAAACCTTCGTATTTCACAAAGCTTTTTGTCATTATTCATCACAATCCGCCAGTTATTATTGTTTGTTCAAGATCCAATTTCTATATCTTGCACGAACAATCAGTATACTCAAGGCTACAACTATACAAACAGCGAACAGTTGGCACTCAGCAGTTAACAGTTAACAGTTAACAGTTAACTGTTAATTTTTGATTAACCTCCAACTTATACATTCTCAAGTACACCGAGGTATAAACCAGCTAATATAGCAATACCGAATATCAAGCGGTACCAAACGAATATCCACGTACTTCTGGTTTTTAAGAATTTTACTAACCAAGCAATTGCTAAATAAGAAAATATCCCGGATGATATTACACTTGCTATCAAAGTAAGAATTTGCGAACTCTCAACTCCCACTTCTAATAAATCTTTCAGTGAGATTAAGCCAGCTAAGGTAATAGCCGGAATACCTAATAAAAACGAAAATCTTGCTGCTGTTTCCCTTTCCAAGCCCATAAATAATCCTGCTGTCAAAGTAGAGCCGCTTCGAGAAACACCAGGTATCAACGCCAAAGCTTGAGCGCAACCCATCAATATTCCATCAATCATTCCCAATTTTTCAAAATTACGCTGTCTGCTGCCTTTTATTTCTGCTAGCCCTAACAACAGCGCCATAACTATCGAGACAATGGCTATAACCACCATACCCCGAACAGTATTTTCATAAAACTCTTCAAAAACAATCTTGAGTAAAAGCCCCAAAATTACTATAGGAAATGTTCCAATGGCAATTCCTAAAGCAATGCGAAAATCAGTATCTTGATAATCTTTTCTTCTAATAGCAATATACGCGCCACTAATAACTCTCGTTAAGTCTCCCCAAAAGTACCACAGCACGGCAACAATACTACCAAGCTGAATGATGGCACTAAAAGCTGAACCTGGATCTCCCCAACCAAGTGCTACTGGTACAGCTTTCAAATGAGCCGTACTGCTGATGGGTAAAAATTCTGTGGCACCTTGGACAAAACCCAAAAAAATGCCTTGCCATACATTCATTTGCGAACCCCCATCAACAACAGGAGTGCTTGCATCTTGACTCAGAACTTTTAATGGAAATGTCGCTACCGATAAAACACTACTTCCTATCATCAATGACGGAAACAGCAAACGTTTGGATACAGCCATGAATATACCTATCTACCCCTAGTTACCAACGATTACACTTTCAACCACTTCTGTACTGTTTACAGGAAAAAATACGGCGATTGATTGATTCTTAATTCCTGTTTACTTAGAACCTTGAAGCCTAATTCTCGCTACAGCATACCTGTAAACCAAGATTTTGTATTTGTGATTTTTCTAAAGATTTTATATTTAGCTACAATTAGGTTATTATGACTATGCCCCCCCAGGGGATAGGATATACCGAGTAAAGGGTTGTAATTTAACCTTAAGAAAAGTTAATCTTTGTAAAGAAGATTAAAATTTTGACTAATAATACCTGTATTCATATCCAGTTTTTAACCCCGTGACTCAAACACTTGAAAGTCTCGAATCTTTAGAAATCAAGACAATAGCTAATCAAAAAGTGATAAGCACAGTAATACCCCTAGATAAAGAAAAAGATGAGAATTTAACATCTTTCTCTACTTCTTCTCTAACGCCTCTGTTTTCTGAGGTTATATCCCGACAAGCTTTATTGGTATTTGCTGCAGCAGTATTTTTGGTGTCAGTGCCTGTATTTATTGAAGCGCCTTTAGTAAGAGCGCTACCGTGGTTGAGTGTGGCTTTAACAGCAGCTTGGGTATGGTTAAGTAAAAAATTGATGTCGCACAGTTCTACTTATATTTGGGGGGATTTACTCTTAGGCTTCAGTTGGAGTTGGTTGGCTGGTTCCATATATTGGGGTTGGCTGCGTTGGGAACCTTTGTGGCATTTACCCGTAGAATCAATTGGTTTGCCTTTTGCTATTTGGTGTTTGTATCGTAATTGGGGCAAAGTCGGCAACTGGTTTTACTTTGGTTCTCTACTGGGCACAGTTTTGACCGACATATATTTTTACATAGTGGACTTAATTCCATATTGGCGGCAGATTATGCTCGTAGAGCCAGAAGCAGCTTCATCAATATTAAAAGCAGCACTTTCTCAAGTACAAACACCAGCTGGAGTTGCTTGGGCAATTACCTTAGCTGTAGTATTGTTAAGCATTGGAATTATACCTTTAAAATATAAGCAACTCCACTGGTATGCTTTTAGTGGAGCAGTTTTGAGTACAATTTTAGTAGACAGCTTATTCTTAATCGCTGCCATTCTAGCTTGAGTAGGGGTTCTCGGCTTTTGAGAACCCTAATAATGGTTTCAAAAATTTAATCATTTATTGTTTTCAATAATTTTTTGCAAAAATCTTACTCTAAATCCCTGAGAGTAAATATTAGATATATTGATAAGCTATATATTAGTTTTTGATAACTGCTGTGTTTGAATTAAGCTACTTACTACGAGCATCTGTTGTTTATGCCTTATCTGTGGTGAATGACATATCAGTAGTAATTGGCTTAAAGCTTTGTATAAGTTTGATGGAAAGAGGTGGAAAATCGTGAAACGATTGGCGCATTTAGTAACAATATTTAGTTTGTTAATCGGGTTTTGGGGATGGTTAGGCTCTGGGGGAGCAGCCCAAGCAGCAAATTTAAATCAATTCGCTGTTAATAACGCTCCTGTTTTTGCAATTGATTCGTCCCGAATACTGCGGAATCGAGCAGATGAAAAGCTTGCAGATGTTTATGGTGACAAAATTGATTTAAACAATACTAACATCGGATCTTTTCAAGATTATCGGGGACTATATCCTACACTTGCTAAGCAGATAGTTTTGAACGCTCCTTACGACAATGTAGAAGATGTACTGAATATTGACGGTTTGAGCGAAAGACAAAAACAACGCTTGCAAGCTAACTTGGATAACTTCACAGTTAACCCACCAGAAGAAATATTTATTGATGGCGATGAGCGCATCAATAATGGTATTTACAGATAATCACTTTTGTGGTTCTAAATATCCCAATTGTTAATTCTGGCTTTTTGTTTGAAATTCAGATAATCTTCAAAAGATAAACGTAGAGACGCGATATATCGCGTCTCTACAAAAGTTTTCGTTATAATTTAAAAGCTTAATTTGCAGAAGAATATCTATACCCTGTGTTAGTTCCCACCCTTGGGAAAACCCAAACCCAAAATCTAAAATTATTAAGTTCCCTACTATATCTATTACCTTGTCCGAGAAAAATATCCAAAAAAGTAATATTCAAAATCAATTTGATGTTTTAGTTGTGGGTGCTGGTGCAGCTGGGCTTTATACTGCCCTTTGCTTACCGCAAAATTTAGAAGTTGGTCTAATTACTAAAGAAACTATTTCTTTATCCGCTAGTGAATGGGCACAAGGAGGTATTGCAGCAGCAGTTTCTCCCCAAGATTCTCCACAGTTACATGTTGAAGATACCATACTTGCAGGTGCTGGTTTGTGCGATCGCTTCGTCGTTGAATTCCTTGCCGAAAAAGCTTCTGAATGTATTCAATCTTTAGTTGATTTAGGTGTATCTTTTGACCGTAAAGGTTCTGAATTAGCTCTAACTTTAGAAGCAGCTCATTCTCGTCACCGAGTTCTTCATGCTGCCGATACAACCGGTTCCCAAGTAGTTACGACTTTAAGCGCTCAAGTATTAAAACGCCAAAATATTAAAATTATTCAGCAGGCTTTAGCATTAAATTTATGGTTGCACCCAGAAACTAAAACAACCCAAGGAATTAGCCTGTTTTTTGAAAATCAAGTTATATGGATACGAGCCGGTGCAGTAGTACTAGCAACAGGTGGGGGAGGTCAAGTTTTTGCTCAGACAACCAACCCAGGGATTAGTACTGGTGATGGTGTTGCTATTGCTTGGCAAGCTGGAGCAATTCTTAGAGACTTAGAGTTCGTGCAGTTTCATCCTACAGCTTTAACTAAACCAGGTGCCGATAGGTTTTTAATCAGCGAAGCAGTAAGAGGTGAAGGAGCGCACTTAGTTGATAATCAAGGACGAAGATTTGCATTTGACTATCATCCATCCGGCGAACTAGCACCCCGAGATATAGTTAGCCGAGCCATTTTTACTCATTTGCAAAACACTGAAGAAGATCCTAGTACCGCCAATGTTTGGCTGGATATGCGTCCTATTCCTCCCGAAAAAATTCGTTATCGATTTCCCAACATAGTTAAAGTTTGTCAGCGCTGGGGTATCGATGTATTTTCAGATCCCATTCCCGTAGCACCCGCCGCTCATTACTGGATGGGTGGAATTCAAACAGATTTGATGAATCGTACTAGTATTCCTGGTTTATACGCAGTTGGAGAAACAGCCAGTACTGGAGTTCATGGAGCGAATCGTTTAGCTAGTAACTCTTTACTAGAATGCATTGTTTTCGGCGCTCAAATGTCTAGTCTTAAGATAGAAGAAACTGCATTCGGTGGGAATCAACCTCTTTCTTCAGATAGGTTTGACATTGACTCCAAAGATAAAAAACGTGAGTTGAAGTTTCTACAAGAATTACGAAATGAAATACCGCGCTTAGTTTGGCAGGCTGCTGGAATTTGTCGGGAACAGTCAAGTTTGGATCGAGCAATTCATAAGGTAGAATCTTGGCAGCAAGAATTCGTTAACCTCAAAATAAGTAAATTTTTATCTTGTTTGCATCCACCGAATTCAGTCATTTTTGAATCTGACAATGCCCAGAAATTAGTATTAGTGTGGACGCAAGTGCGTAACTTACTTGATATTGCTTATTTAATTCTTAAAAGTGCAGCCTACAGAACTGAAAGTCGAGGCGGACATTATCGTTTGGACTATCCCCAGTCAAATGCTGATTGGGAAGTCCATACGCTGGTACAAAATAATCATTGGTGGAAGGAACCTGTAACCAACTAGCTCAGCTTATTCAAATAAAGCTGTTAAATCATCGCGTACCGCTACCATAAGCAGTTGCGGGACGACCAAACTTAGGTGGTTCATATGTTCGCGAATCTTGAAAATCTTCTCTAAATTCATCTACCACTATGTGCGAAGCAGGAATTGTATAGCTAGGAACGGCGCTATTTAGTATTAAAGCCGCATCAGCGATTTTAGGAATTATTAAAGAAGCTCCCACAATCATAAATATTGCGCTGCCAATTCTTAAACTGTTTTCTAAGATGCTTCCCGAATTCATTTGAGTATTCATAACATTAAATCAGTACTTTTATCTTTTCACCTAAGTAAATACACTTATTTTTCAAGCTATATCTAGTTAAAATTTATCTTATTCTTATAAATGTAAGTATAATTACATAGATTTTTTGTTTGTAAAACTGGAATCTAAAGGAAGAAAGTCTCAAAATCTAAACATTATCTTAACAAGTAGTAGTACTAATAAATACTTATCGGCATCTGTCCTAAGTTAGACCAGGTGCATAAATTTACTCAAATAAGCTGCCTGCTGAAAATCATCTTCAAATTATCTTAATATTTTAAGTACTATTACTACCTCTTTCCCCTAACAAAATGTAATTAATATGCATATTTGTTTAGATTTGCTTATCTTTTAATTTATCTTTATCAGAGAAAATAACTAAAAATTATTGCTCTATGTTGCCAATTTGGCATATTTTTACGAAAATTCATATTTCGTTATAATTTTATTCGTAATTCCACTTGAGTCAAAGTACTTACCATCAGTGATGAATCTAAAGCTACTTTTCTCAATCAAGCTGATTAAGTCTACAGATTAACTGCTACAAGTTCCCGATAAGTCTTTAGATGTATGAAGGTATATTCAAAAAAATGCGGTTTTTACTGTCAAAAAGTAGAAACTAGATTAATTTAAAGTTACTTTCTATACTTATTATCGCTTTAGTGGGTTGCAAAAATTATTCAGCGAATTGATGACGATTTTTTCCCAGACGTTTAGCACGATACATTGCAGTATCGGCTTGTTTGAGTAAAATTTCTGGGTTATTGCCAGTGTGTGGGTAAATACTGATGCCGATACTAGCGGAAACTCTAGCACTATGACCTTCCAGAGTGATAGGTTCTGTGATACTTTTAAGGATTTTGTCTGCGATTTTTGCTGCTACTTGGCGGTGAGGAATTCTTCGTAAAATTATAGTGAACTCATCCCCACCCAATCGCGATACAGTATCGCTGCCACGCAAGCAATTACTGAGCCTTTGAGCAACTGTAACTAATAAAAGGTCGCCCATTTCGTGCCCTAGAGAATCGTTTACCTGTTTAAACCCATCTAAATCTACAAACAGTAACGCGATCAAATAATTACTACTTTCAGCCCAAGACAAAGACTCATAGAGTTCTTCAGCAAAAGCTTTGCGGTTTGGTAATCCTGTCAAAGCGTCGTGATAGGCGATATAGCGTAAATGATCTTCTTTAAGTTTTAACTCCTCGTTTGAGCGAGAAAGTTCATGGGCAGTACGCTTCAATTCATCTTCCAAGAGTTTGCGTTTGGTGATATCGCGAGCCACCCCAACCAAAAATAAGTTTCCTGCCGCATCTCTATGAAGCGAACGTTTCGTAGCAATGAAATGAACTTCATTACTAGTATCAGTAAGCTTCTCCTCATTTTCTAGTAATTCTTGGGTTCTAAAAACATATTCATCTTTCTCCCTGAAAGCATCTGCTTCATGCTTGGGGAACAAATCATAATCACACTTATCTAATAACTCATCTTTAGAACAGCCAATTAATTCACTAAAAGCATCGTTTAGCACAATCCATTGATGTTTTTCGTTCTTAACAAAAATTGGATCTGCAACTGTGTTAATTACTTGTTGTAAAAACTCTTTGGAGCGTTTGAACTCTTCCTGAGTATGAGCAATTTGGGCAGTCACAAAAACTACGGAAGCAATATAGGTTATTAATGTAGGAACTAACGGTATCCACCAACCATTTAGGAATAAAAGATATGAATTACCTGTTAATAGGCAACACAGCAATAAAATCCATAGAATATTGGCGACAGAACTTCTAAATAGCCATCGAATTGTTGCTCCCATATAAGCCCAAATTCCAATCCACAAATATTCTATAGGTTCAGGCCAAACTCTCATTAACTCCCTGCCTTCTAAAGCAGCAGAAATAATTTCATGGGTAAAATAGGCTTGCAATTCCACACCAGGAATAGCTTGTGGTTCTTGGCCCATAAAACTACTAGAGTAGGGAGTTAATTTTAAATCTGGTAAACTCGGCGTTGTGTAACCAATTAGTATAATGTGGTCTTTAATCAAATTTTGAGGTACATCCCCAGCTAATACTTTTTCTGCATTTATCTTACGAAAACCGTAGGATTTTCCATCACAGCCTTGCTTGCAAGCAGGTTTAGGAAAGTTAGATAAAAATTGGTACCCGCCATTATCGGCGTTTACAT
>JBCBPQ010000053.1:0-35499 GCA_039820645.1 Cyanobacteria bacterium J06633_8
GTTGGGCGGTGAAACACTTGCGGTGGACGGGTTCCCCGGCATAAGCAAAGTGTTGAACCCGAAGGGGTTCCCCGACTTGTAGCAAGTGGCGTGGATTTAGGGGGATCTAAAAATTTGTGGTTGTATTTATGACTTCCCAAGCATCCTCTTAGAGAGTAGGTTATGTTTTGATTAAGCAATTCCGAATTTTCTATTCCTAATTCTTCAAGGGGTTAGATGCTTGTTTAATAATCCAACCGTAATTTCGGGTGTTTCTAGATGGGGTAAAACACCAGTATCTGGCATAACATAAAAATTACTAATAGCATTTGGATTCAAATTAGCTAAACGTTTTCCTAGCTTGACGTTAATAAATTGTGCTTTCTCGCCCCAAAGTATAGCTGTGGGTACTGTTAATTGTTTAATATACAAACTTAGGTCAAAGTACAAGTCGCCTCGTAAGAAGGCTAAGGCTGCAAATATAGCATTAGGTTGTTGGGCTGAAGCTAAGTAAGCCTGGACAATTTCTTCTGATATTCGTTTGGGTTTTGCAAATAGAAAACTTTGTAAAAAATTTCTGACTGCAATTTCATTTTCCGCACCCAACTTATAAATCAAATTATCTAGCAACGGTGTATTGATAACTTCTAAAGGAAGTCTACGTCCGCTACTTTGCCCAAAATCATCAAATCCAGAAGGACAAGCAAGAAATAAACTACTAAACAAATGCGGTTGTTGAATTGCCAAACGAATAGTTAAAGCAGCAGTTATAGAAGAGGCTGCAATCGTTACAGGTTTTCGACAAACTTGTTTTATAAATTCTGCAATAGTGGTGATGTAATCGTTAATTTGATAATTCCTAACCGGATGAAAAGATTCACCCCAACCAATCAAATCTGGAGCAAAAATGCGGTGAGTTGCAGCCAAAGCAGAATATACTTTTGACCATTCATAAGCAGAAGCACCACCACCAAAGTTATGTAGAAAAACTATTTCTGGTAAATTTTCAATTTCAGCAATATCCCAAGGTGCAGCAGTTTGGGTGTAGTAAACCATTGCTCCGAGAGATGTTTGAATAATTTTATGTCCAAAACCAGGAGGTTGAAATTGAAGCATAAGGGGAGGGAAATATGGGACAATGGGAGAAGGAGAACTTAGAAATTAAAATATTTAAAAAAAAGAAAAAATTCTTCGCCTTTACCCTTCAGCCTTGATAATTGATAATTATTACTTTTTACCTATCTGTCGGAGTTCGTCGAGATTATCGCCGTTAATATGATATGCTTGACCGAATCCGATGACAAAACGACCACTGTAAGGAGTAAGCTTAAAAATACGAAAATCCGCTAAACCGCGTAGCATTTCAATTATTTCGCCAAAACGCTCTGCAAAATCATCAACAACCTTTTTCCATTCGTCAGTTTCGCGGTCTATTAAAGTCGCAGTACAATCATAATTTAGCCTGCGACGAGCAAAAATTTGTGGGGTTTGGGCTTCATCTTCAACAAACAAAACACTTGCCTTTTGATTGACATTAAGATTTTGCGTATGTGTTGAAAGCCCGCTGACGTAAATGTAAATATTTTTCGATTCATCCATGACAAAGGGCGTATAACTAGCGTTGGGAATCTCTTCTTCATTTACTGTACTGATAACAATACTCTGAAAACCTTGGGTAAATGTCTGATACTCTGCCGTGGTTTTTTCTAATTGATTCATAATCTTAACTAGCTGTACATGAAGATATTTTTTTGATTTGACAGATTCACTTGAGGACGCGAGTTGACTAAAAACAAAAATAACTTCTAAATTTTCTATAGTTAACAGCTTACTGTATGTTTGTTACAAAAGTTTGTATATGAATTTATGTATGAATTTATGTATAATTTTTTGTATAAAAAGTTATGTATAATTATATATTTGAATATAGTATTTTTCATAGTTTGATAATACTCAGTTTATTCATAATTAGGTCTTATCGACATTAGAATTTTATTTTTTGATCGGGTTTGTAGGTATGCTTAATTTATGGTTACGGTACTTTTTTGTAACATTTTTCACTTAGGACGAAAATTATGTACTGTTCAAAAATGCTGATTGATTTGCAATGGACGATTAATACCGATCTCATTGCTTTTCAAAAGCCGTTCTCGATTGTTGCCGATGATATGTATTATCCTATGGGTGATTGATTGCTCGATGTTATGCCTTGAAATATAGCCAGTTTCAATTTGAGTTTAGAAGAACCAAGTTTTCTTGATTCAAGTGGTTGAAATACATAGCATCATTGCCTGACAAGCTGGTAGCAACTTTTGTACGCGAAGAGTACATTTTCTGGAAGAAATAAATCTTTGTTCAATAAGATAGCCAATACTCCAATTATTATGACTGAGTTTCACGAAATGTTGAGTTTGCTCGAAGCCGAAAGAGAGCGTTATATATTAGAGGCTGCACGTTTAGAGCGTCGCTTACAATCGATTCGCACTCAAGTGTCTGCCATAGATAACTTAATATCGGGTTACATTCAAGAAAAGCAACACCATCAATTCTATCAACATTTTTCCCAATCCGAGACCCAGGCATATTTAGAAGAAGGTAGACTCAATTATAATATTTTATCGGTTGATGAAAATAATCAAAATATTGAAAATCAACCAAACTCAAATACTGATTTTGATGAAAAAGAACTGAATCAAGCAGACAGTCATAACGAGCCGCAACCGCAGCAACAAGAAATTGATATTTCCGATATTCCAAAAATGAAAGTAGCTAGGCAATCAGAAAGTTTGCCGATGCTGACTGAATACAGAGGGTATTCCATCAGAAACGCCGTTCTTATCTTAATGCGTAGCCAACCCGATTATCATTTTCATATCCATGATATTGTTCGCAATTTATACGGAGATAATTTAACACGAAAACAGCGCGATACTGCTAGGGTAAGCGTTACTAAAGCTTTATCCCTCGGTTTTAAATCTGGCTTATGGTTTAAAGTACTGCACTCCAAGGGAGTATACACCTTAATGTATAAAAAAGGGATAACAGCTAAAACCCCTAAAGATTAATCAGTTTAAGTAATCAGATTTCATTTAATTTATTTTGGTTTAAATATATAATTTTTAATATTTATAATTCAAAAGACAATATAATTAGATTGTCAGTATTTGAATACATATTGTTAGTATCATAAGTTGTAGGATGATTATTTTGCATCATCTCAACGCCGCTGAATCTAATTTAATCAAGTAATTTAAAATTAAAAATAATTAAAATAATTACAAACCTAAAAAACTAAAATAAAACTAAAATAAACAATTATCAAAAATATGTTGTGAAAACTGTACTCGCAGCAATATTGCAGAAGATGCTGCGCTACCACGAAGAGCGATCGCTACTGGCGTGTTTCGGTTGTGTTCCAGAATTTGCAACAGTTACAAGCTCCTTTGCAAGCTACACAGGCACAAAAATTGTTGGACTATGACAATAATATTACTGACAATTCCTAATGTCCGCTTACACCATAGAAAACTTTTGTTTAACAATTAATAGGTAGTAAAATATCCGAAAAGGGGACAATCAGATAAGGGGAAGAATCATTGATGATTAAATTGATGATTAAATTAACTTATAGCTTATAGCTAATTACTTAAATATGTGGGATTTAAATAGATTCATCAAAACTCTAACCTTCTTTGAAGTAATCCCGATGCTTAACTGGGTGCAGGATTTATTCAAAGGTGATTCTAAGGCTAATCCAGATAAATTAATTGGAGCAAAAACAGTGGGTGTAGTATTAGTCGCCGGTGCAACAGGTGGTGTTGGTAAACGAGTCGTACAGCGACTGATTGATAAAGGTTATAAAGTCAGATGTTTGGTACGCGATATCGTTAAAGCTAGGTCAATTCTTGACGAGAAAGCGGATTTAGTAGTTGCAGATATTACTAAACCGGAGACTTTGAATCCTTTATTAATGGCGAATATTAAAGCTGTTATTTGCTGTACTGCGGTGCGAGTGCAACCGGTTGAAGGTGATACCCCTGACAGGGCAAAATACAATCAGGGGGTTAAATTTTATATGCCTGAAGTTGTTGGCGATACTCCGGAAAATGTAGAATATAAAGGAGTGAAAAATTTAGTAGAAGCAGCAAAAAAACACTTACTGCCTGCAAAGGAAAGAATAGTATTTGACTTTAGCAATCCATCTGTAGATATAAAAAACCTATGGGGTGCGGTAGATGATGTAGTTATGGGTGGAGTTAGTCAAAGTAATATTCGATTGTCTTCACATACAGCGGTTTTTTCTGGTTATGTTTCAACTGAAAATTCCGGCGGATTTGCTTCAGTTAGAACTAAAAATTTCGATCCTTCTTTTAATTTATCTAGTTATAAAGGTATTGAAATTCGGGTTAAAGGAGATGGTAAACGGTACAAATTCATCTTGCGTACAGAAACAAATTGGGATGGTACAGGTTACTGTTATTCTTTTGATACCCAGGCAGATACTTGGATAAATGTTAAGATTCCCTTTACAGATTTAATACCCGTTTTCCGTGCCAAAACAGTACAAAATGCTCCGATGGTGGATGTTAATAAAATTTGTTCGTTTCAATTAATGTTGAGCAAATTTGAATACGACGGAGGATTAAATCCTGACTTTTCTCCTGGAAATTTTGCCTTAGAAGTTGAAACAATTAAAGCTTACGGTGGAACAGAATTACCACAATTTGTTTTAGTAAGTTCGGCAGGAGTAACTCGTCCTGGAAGACCTGATATAAACTTAGAAGAAGAACCTCCAGCAGTAAAATTAAACGACCAACTTGGAGGGATTCTTACTTGGAAACTTAAAGGAGAAGATAGTTTAAGAGCAAGTGAAATTCCTTACACTATAATTAGACCATGTGCCTTAACAGAAGAGGCAGGTGGTAAAGAATTAATTTTTGAGCAAGGTGATAATATCAAGGGTAAAATTAGTCGCGAAGATATTGCTAAACTTTGCGTACAATCTCTACAACAACCTTTAGCCTGTAATGTAACTTTTGAGGTAAAACAAGGAGAAAATAACGCCAGTTATATAGATTGGGAAGAACTGTTTAAAACAGTTAACCGCGATAGCTTACAAATAAGCAGTTAAAAAATATATTATCTGTGTCCCTTTTTCCCCATTTCCATTTTATGTTTAAAAAGTTATTATCTATAACCTTTTTAGTCATTGTCATTTGGGGGAGTTTACTTTCCGGAAAAGCTTATTCTGGGTTATTTGAATCCCGTTTGAACAATTTAGAATCAGATTTTTACCGTTTGAAATCTCAAGTAAACCGGATAGAAATACAATTAAATCGAGTCGATGCTTCT
Organism: Cyanobacteria bacterium J06633_8; assembly: GCA_039820645.1. Taxonomy (GTDB): domain Bacteria; phylum Cyanobacteriota; class Cyanobacteriia; order Cyanobacteriales; family Nostocaceae; genus Rivularia. Next base: position 5,332 of record JBCBPQ010000053.1, read on the forward strand.
GGGCAAAAAATCCCAAATCAGCCTTTATCATCTCAACCTCGTCGAAGAAGATTATCGCAGCGACAACGTGACAAAATGTTTGATAGACTTGCAACTCTGGTAATTGAACTCAAGCAAGATATTCAAGAATTACAAAAGCGAGTTTCTCAATTAGAAAAAACTAATAATTGATAAACTCTATCCTAGGGATAAAAGTTCTTCAACTAATAACTAACAACTAACTATGAATCTTCTTACCTATATAATGCATTTAGCGGGTTCTGGTGCAAGTGCTTATTTTAGCGCTGTTCAAATTCGCGATATCAAAACACGTCCAAATATTTTAGCGGGATTCCAGTTAGCAGAATCTGGCTCTGTTCCTTTTTTAACTAGCCTTAGTCAACGTGCTGCTGCTGAAGGTGATACGTGGCTTTCAGAAAAATTGGCAAAGCACGCAGAAGACGAAAAAAGACACGGACAAATTTTTGCTCACGCTCTCAAACAGCTTGATAAAAAAGTTCGAGATTTCAAAAGCCAGTCATCAGATAAAAATGAAAACAGTAGTGGTGAAAAGAAATCAAAACAACGCAGTTCTTTTTTCGGCACATACTATCAAGGCTATGAAGGAGAGCAGTTAAAAGCAGAGAATATTGACTGGAATGTTTTTATGGCTAGCACTTACATATTAGAATTGGATGCTAGCAAAGACTTTGCTCGGATGGCGAAAGCTTTACCAGAAAATGACTCTAAAGCTCGCAATCTTAAATTAGGAATGCTCAACATTGCTAAAGACGAAACAACTCATGCAGCATATCTCTACGAAGCAATGAATCGTAGAATGAGTACAACTCAGGTACAGCAGCTTATCGATGAATGGCGGCAACGTAAAGTGAATGCGATTACGGCATATGTTACCAACAAGTTGCAAGGTAAAGATAATGCAACTTCCTTGGTGGAGGAAGATAAACCATCGAAAAAACAAGCCGAGTTGCTAGTTGCTTAACTATAGTTATTTATAATTTATTTCTTTAGGTACTTGATGAAATAAGGCAGAGCCTTATTGTATGCGTTCCCAGTCTGGAGACTGGGAACGAGAATACGAGAATAAAACGGAGCAAAAAAATCTAAATGCGGGAGTACATAGTCATCATGGTTAACAATACAGCTAAACCACATATCCAAAGTGCTAACATTCCCCAACTAACAGAGTCGCTCTGCAATTTTCGCCATAAACTGCTTTTTAAATTATTGCGAATTGCCATTTGTATACCCTCCGATTCTTAGTTATATCTAGTTCTTTTAAGCAGCGATAATTTCTTTATGCTTAATATCTCTAATATTTCTCAAAGAATGCTTGAGAAAATGATTAAGAGAGATACTTTAAACGGCATATTGCTTATCTAAACTAGATACCAGACTGCCTGTATACTATTGAAATCAAAACCAGGTGCAGCGCTCGCTACTGCAAGCACTGAAAAATATGTTTCTAGAAACTATTTTTTATCTCTATTTTTATTCTCCCACAAGTAATACTTTTTACTAATAAACGATCTTGTTTTGCAAAAAATCTTAATGCTGATTCCTGAAATGAACTAACAAGATTAATTACAACATCTCATTAGAGATACACTCAGTATTTATTACTAGAATTGTTTAATTCAAAATTCTTAAAATAGCGATAAAAAGTTATTCTGGTAAGCTTATCCGGTTTGCTCAAATTACAGCCATATAAAATGATGGCTATTTGATCCAGAAAGTATTAGTACCCTCCGAAGCAAGAGTGTATAATTAAGTTTAGTTACTTGCTTGCTTGTCAATTTTTTATACTTGAGGCATAAGTACGCTTTATTAATATTAGGGACTAAAACGAAATAACATATTATGGAGCATAACCAACAAGGACAACGTAAGGTTGTAGCAAAAGAGTTTCAAGAATCCCTAGATCAGTTACAAAATTTGTTAGAAGAGAATCAAACAAAAGAAAAACCAGAAAAAGAATTAGAAATTGAAAATAATTCCCAAAAGCCTGCTAGTGAGAAACCACGCAAATTCGATTTAGCTGAGTGGGAAGATGCAATAGCTGATATTGAACAATATTTTGAAAAGAAAAATGAACAAACTGATGGGACTTAATAACTCATAACTGAAATTACAACAGCTAAAAAATAACCTCATTTCATCTCTTGCACCTCGACGAGAAACCGAGTTTCTTGCAAATCATTCAACGAAATAATTACGCTTTAAGTTCGGAGAAACCCGGTTTCTTTGTGCTTGTTGAGAATGGTGCAAGATATGTGTTATGTCATGTCCGGTTAAACAGTTATCATATCTGTAAGGGCTGAGTAATGAGTAATGAGTAATGAGTAATGAGTAAGGTCGAGAATAAACCGTTATTTTTTCAATAAAGTTATATCGTAAGTAATTAACCGGACTTGATGTCATGGTAATTCTCAGTAGTAATTAGTTGCTAAGCACAAATTTTCTGTCGCTGTGCTTCGTATAATATTAAGGCTGCTGTAATAGCTACGTTTAAGGACTCTACGACCGGTTGCAGGGGAATTTTGACGTTTATATCTGCCATTTGCGCTAAATCAGCCGATAAACCAGCACCTTCGTTACCTAGTAAAATCATACTTGGTTTTTGCCAATCTACTTGCCAATAAGTTAATTTTGCAGTGGGTAAAGTGGCGATTACTTGCATTTGGGCAAGTTTGGCTTTTATTACTGTTTGTCGCAAATCTTCACTTATCTGCATCGGTAGACGAAACCATTGCCCGGCACTAGCACGTAGTACCTTGGGATTATCTAAATCAACACTATTTTTACTTAACCACAAACCCGACGCAGAGGCAGCTGCTGCGGTACGAATTATAGTTCCTAAATTACCGGGATCTTGCACCGTTTCTAAAGCTATTTGCAAGCCACTAAACCCTATGTCAGTCATAGGATAATTTCTTAGACCAGTCGCTACCACACCTGATGGTTGTACTGTGGTAGATAGTGCTTTCATTACATCATCGCTGACAACGAGAGCGCGATCGCACTTTTGCACAACCATCTGCCAAAGTTGTTCGTGGGATGCTTGCCATGCCGAGGTACAACAGACGGTAACCAAAGGATGATTTGTCGCACAAGCTTCTTCCAATAAATGTGTTCCCTCCAATAAAAATAATTCCTGTTTGCGCCTCTCTTTGCTAGAGTGGAGCTTACGAATTTGTTTTACCAAAGGATTTTGTAAACTTGTTAGCACGATTTTAGATTTTTGCGGCAGCGATCCGTTAATTATTCCAATATTAATTATTGCAACATTATAGAAACTGTCTAAGATTCTCTCATATATAAAAAACTTGACTTTTTGACTTTTAAGAATTACGCATTAAAGTAATGCGGAACCCGGGACTTGAACCCGGAAGCCTTGTGGGGCACTAGAACCTGAATCTAGCGCGTCTACCAATTCCGCCAGTTCCGCTTTATTTATTGACAATTGTTGATTGTTACTTAATTAATTAGGTTTGTCAAGATAATAATATTTTGCTTCCAAGAGTAGGAAAACAATGTCTTAATAATAAACTGGTTAGTCACCGGTAACTGCTCGCTGTTTACTGTTCACTGTTCACTGTTCGCTGATAACTGAGTATATGTATCGCGGATATGTAGACAAATTGATTCTTTACTGTAGAATCAAAACCAACTTCCTTCCTTTATAAAATCCATTAATTACTATATGGAGGATAGAATTATTAATACTTCTAACGGTTCACCAGAAACGAATTCATCTCCTCAAGTGGACTCCTCAGTCTTAAAAGTTTGGGGTGGGCGTACTCTGGCAGGCAATGTAACTATTAGTGGAGCTAAAAATTCTGCTTTAGTATTGCTGGCTGGGGCTTTATTGTGTTCGGGGGATTGTCGGATTCGTAACGTTCCTTCATTAGCCGACGTATCTCGCATGGGTGAGGTTTTGTCAGCTTTAGGAATGCGCTTGTCTCGTAATGGAAACATTATTGACATCGATGCTAGTGAAATTACGACATCAAAAGCTCCTTACGAGCTAGTTACTCAGTTAAGAGCCAGCTTTTTTGCTATCGGTCCGCTTCTGGCAAGACTCGGAGAAGCACAAATGCCTTTACCTGGTGGTTGTGCAATTGGAGCAAGACCTGTAGACCTTCACGTCCGGGGTTTGCAAGCAATGGGAGCCGAAGTTCAAATTGAACATGGTATCTGTAATGCTCGGGTTGCTGATGGCAGTCGCCGTTTGAAAGGTGCCAAAATTTACCTGGATTTTCCCAGCGTCGGAGCCACCGAAACATTAATTATGGCTGCTACTTTAGCAGACGGCGAAACGGTTATTGAAAACGCCGCACGAGAGCCAGAAGTTGTTGATTTGGCAAACTTCTGTATTTCCATGGGCGCAAAAATTGAAGGAGCCGGAACCAGTAAAATCGTAATTAATGGGGTTTCTCAATTACATTCTACTGATTACAACGTCATTCCAGATCGCATCGAAGCTGGTACATTTTTACTTGCAGGAGCAATTACTCGTTCGGATTTAATATTATCTCCGGTGATGCCAGAGCATTTAATGCCGGTGATTGCCAAGTTAGAGGAAATTGGAGTTCCTGTAATTGAAGAACAACCCAATACTTTGCGTATCAAACCCGCAGAAATTCTGAAGGCAACAGATATTGAAACTTTGCCGCACCCCGGTTTTCCCACCGATATGCAAGCACCATTTATGTCTTTGCTGGCAGTAGCACAAGGCGATAGTATCATTAACGAAACCGTATTTGAAAATCGTTTGCGTCATGCTTCTGAGTTGAATCGCTTGGGAGCAGATATTCGTGTCAAAGGCAATTCTGCTTTTGTTAGAGGAGTACCAGAGCTATCTGGGGCACCCGTTGAAGGTACTGACTTGCGGGCTGCTGCTGCTATGGTAGTAGCGGCTTTAGCAGCAAGCGGTGAAACTACAATTAAGGGATTGAAATACCTTGACCGTGGTTACGATAGACTAGATTTAAAATTACAGAAAATAGGAGCAAAAATCGAGCGCGTAGAAAATACTGAGGCTGATGCATCGGTAACAGAAACAGTAAATGATACAGATACCAGTAATGGTACTGCTTCTATTTCAAGTTAATATAGTGAACTCGGTTTTTGTTAGCACTTACGCAACCGGCACATTTTTCTTGTAGGGTGCTGTGACACTATGCTTGATTGAAAACGATAAATACTGGTTTTCGTGTCACGCACCAACGAAGGTTTTGTGAGAGTTGCGTAAGTCCTGTTTGTAATAAATAAATGGTTTAGAGTTTTGAATTTATAGCTATTAAATTTACAATTCGTAACTCACAACTATAACAAAGGTAGGCGTACATATCGTCTACCTTTGTTGTAGTTATACTAATTTTTAGGGGTTGTTTGACTACCCCCGAAACATAGTTTCCTTTTTGTAGAGCTTGCAATAGCCCATGTCGTCATTCGCAAAATCCCAATTAATCGGTTTAAAAGCTGACTATTTCCGCCATCCCCTCGATAAAGAGGCAACCGCCGCTCTCAAGCAGATTCCAGGACTTGATATGATGGTGAGGAATCTTTTAGGTCCTTTGGCAGAGCAAGTTTTTTATGTGGAAAATATTGCCTCTAGTGTTTTAGTAAGTGACAAACAACTACCAGAGTTACACGAACTTACCTTAGAAGCTTGTAAGATACTTGATATCGAGCCTCCGCAACTCTACATTAAACAACACCCCGCTCCCAACGCTTATACCTTTGCAATGCGAGGTAAGCAACCTTTCGTGGTGGTGCATACTTCCTTAATTGATATGCTCACGCCAGAAGAAACCCAAGCGGTTATTGCTCATGAGTTAGGACATCTTAAATGCGATCACAGTGTTTATTTAACTCCAGTAAATATTTTGATCCTAGCTGCGACAGCATTGCCTAATATTGGTGCAGTTTTGGCTCAAGCAATTCAAGCACAACTTTTGGAATGGGTTCGCTGCGCTGAATTTACTTGCGATCGCGCTGCTTTGTTAGCAACTCAAGATCCCAAAGTAGTTATGTCAGTGTTAATGAAGTTGGCAGGTGGTTCACCTACTATTGCTCCCCAACTAAATCTTGAAGCATTTATCGAACAAGCCCGCGCTTACGACGATATCAGTAAAAATGAACTTGGAGAAATGGTTAAAGCTGCAAGAACTGCACAATTAACGCATCCCGTACCAGTACTGCGTGCCAGAGAAATTGACAGGTGGGCAAACAGCAAAGATTATGAAAAGTTGTTGCATTTAACAAAAATAGAGTATAATGGTAAAGTTGATTCCAAGGGCCGGTGGCGGAATTGGTAGACGCAGCAGACTCAAAATCTGCCGCCGCAAGGCGTGAGAGTTCGAGTCTCTCCCGGCCCATATCATATGTAAAATAGTTGAAAGTTAATATTTGAATTCTAGCTTTTCTACTTGCAGTAGGGAAGCTTTTTTGGTTTTGCTAGATATATCCCGCACTCAATACTATTCTCGTTGCAATAGCCATCATTGCACTAGCGAAGTACTAATCTGTCCCAGAAGTTTTGATGGGTTTGTTTTCTTTCTAACGTCGGGAGACGTAGCAGTGCTACGTCTCTACAAGCGGTCAGAATTAATGGGAGTCTCATTAATATCATGGGTTCGTAGTTGCGCTTCAGCGCCAACAGTTGGCGCTAAAGCGCAACTACGAACTAACATAGAAGCTTTAAGCGGAAAATTATTAAGTTATTACAAGAAAAATATATATTAATTTCCGGAAAATAATAAAAGGGCAATGTATCTATACACATAGTATTAACTTTGTTATTTATCGCTCAAATTAGGTTGAAATTTTGTGACTTTGCTCGATATGCAACTATACCGATTTTCAGGCTTATTAGAAGATATTTTTACCTCACCCCCCTTCCCCTCTCCTTAGTAAGGAGAGGGGTAGTTTTCGAGTATATTGGACTCAACTAAAATTAGCTATATATGGCAATGAAAATCTAGTTTTACAGTACTTATTGACTGCATAACAAGAAATACTAAATCTGCCTATGATGTTATTAACGGGTTATCTTATTCATCGGAATATATAATTATTATTATTGTAGTTATATTTTTTTATCCTAGAGCAAATATGTTACTGAAATATTTGCAATATTAATAACAAAATCATATACATGTATTTTATATTACTTGACTCTTAAGGAGATTATTGTTTGTGTAGAGTCATAAAAAAATGATACATAATCATAAAACTCTACCTCAATTTTTACTTATGTTACAATGAAGAAACTATTGATATAAATATCCTATTGCTAAAGTCAAAAAAGGTGATTAAATTATGCGACTCAAAAGATGGGAGTCTCCACGCCGACAAGGCAGAAACGACAAAGGAAAAGGTGGTGCTGCTAGAAAGCGACAAATCAAGAAACAGCAGCAAATGTTACGGAAAAGATTGAAAGAAGACAATAAACAAGATAAATACAACAATAATAAACAGGGAGAAGATAAGTTAATCTTCTCCCATTTTTTTTACTAATTTTTATCGATATATTAGTACAGTCTATTCAATGTACTTTGCTCGCATCAAGTATTCCTAGTTCAAATAATTAGCTCAATATATAAGTATAATTAATACTTGTAATATTTTTTTAATAATGTATTGAATAGCGTAAGTAATATTTTCTATTTTTATCAAAATATTTTAATTTTTTGTGATTATAGTTAAGATTTTACCGCTATCAATAAGTATATTTTGCATAAATTGTAATGCTCAGATAAAGTTACTTCATTAAGTATGTAAAGTTAATATAAAGTTTACTTAAAAAAACGGAAATTGCTGCTTTTTACTAGTAGGATTATTTACTAGAAGGATTGATTAAATAATTACCAGGGAAGCTAAGTAAAACTAACAAGCAACTGCATCAACCTGTGTCAAGTGACGGCCATTCACGTGCGTTTCACATTCGTTTTAAGTGAGTAAGGTGTGGGTTAAAACAGACTTTTTTTCTGTATCAAAATAAAAACAGACTTTTTTTCTATATCAAAATAAAAAGTTTGGTCGAATATTCTCAGCAATTTGAGTTGTTACACGAGGAGTGGACTATGGTGAAGGCAGTTGCTCTGCCAACTCGGAAAGTACTAGATTTTCCGATTACTGCTTTGCGTTTAAATGAGCAAATACAAACAATTATTGAGTGGGCAAAGGAACATAAAAGTAAGACAGTATGTGTAGCTAATGTACACATGTTGATGGAAGCACACTGGAATCCGGAGTTTGCTGGTGTATTAAAAAATGCTGATATTGTGACTCCAGATGGTATGCCCTTAGTTTGGATGATGAAGAGGTTAGGAGCAACTTCTCAAGATAGAGTTGCAGGGTTGGATATTTTAGCTTCAGTATGTGAATCCGCACAAAAACAGAACGTAAGTCTATTTTTCTTAGGTTCTCAAAAACAAATTCTTTCCGGAATGAGAAGCAGATTAAAGGAAGAATATCCTGAGTTGAATATTGCAGCGATGGAACCACTTCCATTTCGTCCGCTTACTGAAAGTGAAGACGAAGCATTGATTAAAACGATTAATGAAAGCCGTGCAGGTATTGTGTTTTTGTCTTTAGGTTGTCCCAAACAGGAAAAATGGATGGCTGAACATAAAGATAAAATTCATGCTGTGATGATTGGATTGGGTGGAGCATTCCCTGTCTATGCAGGGCTTCAGAAAAGGGCACCTCGTATAGTCAGACAGTCTGGATTTGAATGGTTATATAGATGGATACAAGAACCCCGTCGTCTTTGGGGAAGATATACAAAGACAATTCCTCCATTTATATGGTTGGCAATGAAGCAACTTATTAGTACTAATTATTCAGTTTCTAATTCTGCAAATAATTTGGATTAGAGTACTTTAATTGTATTGCCAAGTACTTGTTTATGATTGTTTCAGCGATTTTAATAGCAATGTGGCTTGGCAATTTTATTGAGGGGTTGTTTCGATTATTTAACATTTTTACTTTATTAAGTTGGAGATTTAAATTCGGTAGATACCTTAATGATTTCATAAAATAAACTATTTACTCTACTCAATATCCTGAATATTCTATTTATTATAGAAGAGAAAAGATATTATTGAAAAACTTAACACAGACTTTTATAAGTTACTTCACTACACTGAGCTAATGAAACAAGCTTGGATTCAATTTTTACCGAAATCTTTGCGTTATAAAATTGAAGGACGCGATAATCTGCAAATAATTGGTAATATAAGCTGGCTTTTTGCTGAGCGGGGTTTACAAATGAGCCTAGGCTTATTTGTAAGTATTTCGATTGCGAGATATCTCGGCCCTGATAAATTTGGAATCTTGAGCTATGCGCTAGCATTTTCTGCGTTAATGCAGCCATTATCCGCTTTGGGTTTAAATGCTATTCTTACTCGTGATATTGTTCGCGAACCGGATGCTAAAGATGAAATTCTTGGTACAGCTTTTATATTACGTTTTCTTGGGGGTTTATTAAGCTATCTCATCCTTATAAGTCTTGTCTGGTTATTGCATCCAGATGATTCAGTAGCAAGATTATTAATTACTATATTGTCAATAGGAAATATTTTCCGAGCTTTCGGAGTTATCGATTTTTGGTTCCAATCAAAAGTTTTATCGAAGTATGTTGTCATAAGCAAGAGTTTAGTTTTATGTATCAGTTCTGCAATTAAGTTAACTTTAATTTTTACACAAGCATCTTTGAATGCATTAATTATAGTTTTGACAGCAGAGCAAATACTCGCAAGCATCTGTTTAATTGTGCCCTATCACATTCTTGGTAATTCTTTAATCAACTGGCGATTTCAATTTTCTCGTGGTAAATCACTACTCTCAAAATCATGGCCTTTGATTCTATCCAGTGTTGGAACTATAATCTATCTAAAAATAGACCAAATAATGTTAGGGGAAATGATTGGTAAAGAAGCTGTTGGCAATTATGCAGTTGCTGCTAAAATCTCAGAAATATGGTATTTTATCCCAACGGCTGTAGCTTCTTCTGTCTTTCCTTCTCTATTAAAAAGCCGAGAAAACAACATAAAAGCCTATAAAAATAAACTTCAGAAGCTATATGATAATTTAGCTTGTCTTGCATTATTGATTGCATTGCCCATTACTATAGTTTCAACTCCAGTAATTACAATGTTGTATGGAGAAGTTTTCCGGGAAGCAGGATTAATTCTTTCAATTCATATTTGGGCTTCTGTATTCATATTTATGCGTGCAGCATTAAGCAAATGGTTAATTGCAGAAGATTTGTATGTATTTTCTCTTGTTACCCATGGCTTAGGCGCGATTGTTAATGCTTTACTAAATCTTTTTTTAATACCCAATTTTGGAGGTATAGGTGCAGCTATTGCGACTTTAATCTCTTATGCGACAGCCTCTTACTTCGCATTATTTGTCCATTCAAGAACTGTAGAAACAGCTAGAATGATGACACTTGCATTAATTTTTCCAGTACGATTTTTACTGAAAAAAACTGCTAAATTAAGTTGAAAACATATTGTAAAGCAAAAAAAATTCAATTGATTATTGTACGAAAATTAAGTATAAATTATTTAGGTTATTATAGATTATGGTAAGCGTAGTTAAACAAAAAATCAGAACAGTAGTTCCTGAAAATGGAATTACTAAATTAAAACAATTCCTTTCACATATTGAAGAACTGATAATACGTATATGTGCTAGTTCAAAATTTACAAGCATACTGTATTATTCCTTGTTTTCAAAAGCTTTTTGGCGGGAATTTCATGGTGTTATTTATGGAAAACTTAAATATTATAAAAATTTGAAGCAGGCAAAGAATAGCGACTATTTGATTAGACGTAATATTCATCGATTGGAAAAAGGTTTAATCATGAAACCTAGACGAAATGTTTTTGCTAAGGAATATATCGAAGAAACTGTTAAAAGTTACGAAATTGCGGTAAATGGTAAAAAAGGAAAATCTTTGATTGACTGTGAGTTGCAGTGGGCACATGATGTTCTTAAAGAATATTTTAGTGTTGTCGGCTCCGATCCTAAAATTGACAGAGCCAGACAAAAATTTTTAGCTCTTGAATCAATTCGTAGTGATGGTAAATATATTCCTTACAAGCGGGACTTGAATACATCTCTGGGTGTAAGTTACGAGCAGTTTCTCCAGCTAAGTTGGCAGCGTCGTTCTGTACGTTGGTACGAACAGAAGCCAGTGCCGCGAGAATTGATAGATAAAGCTGTTACGGCAGCAGCACTGTCACCTAGCGCTTGTAATCGTCAACCTTTCGAGTTTCGTGTATTTGACGAACCCGAGCTAATACAGAAGGTTGCTTCGATTCCTATGGGAACTAAAGGTTTTAGTCATAACTTTCCAGCGATTGTCGTTGTCATTGGTAACTTGAATGCTTATTTTAACGAACGCGATCGCCATGTAATTTACATCGATGCAAGTCTCGCTTCTATGTCATTTATGTATGCTTTAGAAACTCTGGGATTAAGTTCATGTCCGATTAATTGGCCGGATATGGAACCTCAAGAGAGCAAAATGGCATCTTTACTTAATTTAGAACCTGATGAGCGAGTAATTATGCTTATATCTGTTGGTTATCCAGACCCAGATGGTATGGTTCCTTACTCTCAAAAAAAATCTTTAAATCAAATTCGGAGGTATAACTAGTAATGGATTTTCTTATTGAAGGCGTTAATTTCTTAAATAAAGGTGCGGAGTTAATGCTCTATGCGATTCAAGAACAAGTACAAGAGTGGGATAGCGAAAATACTACATCTTTAAATATTAAAGTAGGTAATTTCCAACAGAGAAACCAAGCAAATGTCAATCACTTGCTTTGGCTTAATTCTAGAAAAGTGCCTGTAGCCGCTTCAACTTTTAATCAACTAGCTACTATAACTCCTAAAAATATCAGGGAAAGACATAGTTTAGCTTTGGAATCAGAAATTGATGTTGTATTAGATGCGTCTGGTTTTTTATTCAGCGATCAGTGGGGAGCAGAGGCAACAGAAGATAAGCTGAAAATCTTTTCTAGATGGAGAAAGCAAGGGAAAAAAATCATCTTAATGCCCCAAGCTTTTGGACCATTCACTAGTGAGAGAATAAAACAAGCATTTACAAAAATTATTGATTGTGTAGATTTAATCTTTGCTAGAGATAAGGTGTCTTTTAAATATATAAATAAACTTAATAGTGAAGCAAATAATGTCAAAATAGCTCCTGATTTTACTAACTTGCTTCAAGGTCTAAATCCATCCTATATAGATAGTTTAATTGGCAGACCATGTATTATTCCTAATAGTAGAATGCTTGATAAAACATCATCTGCTGTAAGTTCCAATTATTTATCTTCTTTGAGTTCAATTATCGAATATCTCTCACAAAAAGATTTAAAGCCATTCATTTTGATCCATGAAGCAGATGATTATCAGCTAGGAAAAGATTTACAGTCTCGTGCAAACGAAAAAATTACTCTTATTAAAGAAGATAATCCCCTATATCTTAAAGGTATTTTAGGCAAATCTAGTTTTGTTATAAGTTCGCGTTTTCATGGTTTAGTTAGTGCCCTTTCTCAAGCTACACCATGTATTGGAACGGGATGGAGCCACAAATATCAAATGTTATTCAAAGATTATAATTGTTTAGATTTACTAGTTAATTTTGACAATAATATTAATGATACTTTAGGAAAGCTAGATTTGCTCATTGATGAATCAACCAGAGTTAAAGTAATTCAAAATCTAGAAGTTGCAAGTCAACATCAGAAAGCTTTAAGTAAACAAATGTGGCATGAAGTAAGACAAGTAGTTGCTGTATAAGGGATATTAAAAAAAAACAAAATGCCCAATCTTTTCATACATATGTTGATGAAATCGATGATGTTTAGGTGATTGGGTATTTTATTACTAAGAAGCCCACATATTAAACATTTTTAACGTTTTTACTGGTTCGAGTGTAATAATTTTATGAAAATTGTACATAAAGAAGCCGTAATCAAAATTGATTAGAAGTTCCAAGAAACCAATAAAACTCTAGATTATTATTGTAATTAAATTCCTAGAAAGTATTTAGTTTATGAAAATTCTTATCTCTGCATATGCGTGCGAACCAAATAGAGGCTCCGAACCAGGAGTAGGCTGGAATGTAGTTCGTGAAGTCTGCAAGTATCACCAAGTCTGGGTACTGACAACAAACTGTCACCGCGAAGGTATAGAATCTGAACTAGCACGCAACCCAATACCCAACTTGAATTTCGTTTATTTAGACCCCATCAATTGGACTTTGGACTGGAGTCAGGAAGGCAAAAAAGCACAATGGGGAGTTCAATTTCATTACTATTTATGGCAAATTAAGGCTTATTTTATAGGTAAATCACTTCATAAACAAATTGGTTTTGATGCAGTACATCATGTAACCTACGTAAGATATTCTAGTCCTAGCTTTATATCGTTCTTACCGATTCCTTTTATTTGGGGTCCAATAGGTGGTGGAGAATCGGCACCTAAGCCATTTTGGAAAGATTTCAGCTTACGCGCCAAAATATATGAAAACCTTAGACATTTACTTCGTTCTGTTGGTGAAATAGATCCTTTTGTACATATAACTGCAAAAAATAGTGCTTTAATCAGAGCAACCACTGAGGACACTGCAAAACGACTTTACAAAATTGGCGCGAGTTCGGTGCAAATAATGCCTGAATCGGGTTTGCCAGCAGAAGAAGTAGCTAATCTTGCTCAATGTCAAATATCCGATAGTTCTCCAATCAGATTTATCAGCATGGGTAGGCTTCTGCACTGGAAAGGGTTTCATTTAGGTTTGCGTGCTTTTGCTCAAGCAAATTTACCTGAAGCAGAATATTGGATATTAGGCAACGGCCCAGAGGAAGAAAAACTTCGTGCTATTACTCAAGAATTGGGAATTGCTCAGCAAGTTAAATTTTGGGGTAGATTGCCTCGTCAGGAAACTTTAGACAAGCTGGGTAAGTCTCATGTGTTGGTTCACCCAAGCTTGCATGATTCTGGAGGATGGGTATGCATGGAAGCAATGGCTGCTGGTCGTCCAGTGATTTGCTTGGATTTGGGAGGACCCGGAGTACAAGTAACAGAGGAAACAGGCTTTAAAATTCCTGCACGCACACCAAAACAAGCAGCAGAAGATATGGGTAAAGCGATGAAGCTTTTAGCTAACAATCCCGAATTGAGACTGCGTATGGCTGGGGCTGGTCGGGAAAGAGTCCAAGAAATGTTCAGTTGGGAAAACAAAGGAAAACAGTTAGCTGAACTATACGAAGAACTATCTGCTAAAGATAAAACTTGCCTAACAGTTACAGGACTTACGCAATTGTAACAAGACTTGGGTGGTGCCGTACACTGATTGCCTTATTATTGGATTCTGAATCAATCAGTGTATAAGCAACGGCAATAATTCGGGAAGAAAATCTACACCGAATTTTGCCTCCCCTACAAGGAAAATGTGCCAGCTGCGGCCATTCCTAAGTTAATTAAATTAATTCAAGAGATTTACAAAGTTAGTAAAAGTAAATAGAGGATTATTAATGATGAATTATCAACTTGATAATGCAATACGCTTACATGGTAGAGATATAATTTTTTGGAGCAAATTTTTCAAGGAAAAAGTTGTTAATTTTAATAGAAAAAAATCTCTTGTCTTATGTAATTCTTTCCCCAAAAGTGGTACACATTTACTGTACCAAATTCTTTATTCTATTCCAAAATTAAAAAAATGGGATGATATCGTTTCCGTACAAGCTTTGTGCGGGATAATGAACACCCCAGATCATATCCGATGGAAAGTAGGTTCTGCACCTAATAATTCGATTGTCAGAAGTCATTTAATGCATTGCCCAGAGGTATGTGATGTTTTGAATGAATTTAATTGCAAAACTTTATTTATTTATCGAGATTTACGAGATGTAGCAGTTTCTCATGCACGTTGGATAAAAAAAGAAGAAAGAATTTTTCTCCACGATATTTATTTAAAACAAGATAACTTCGATCAACAATTAATGAGTTCTATCAAGGGCGTACCTTTAGGGAATCCCTTTGGCTCAAATGTATCACAGCCAGATATAGGTCAAGATTTTTTAAGATGGAAAGGATGGATTTACGACTCAAATTGTTTGGCTGTAAAATTTGAAGATTTGGTTGGAGAAAGAGGAGGAGGTTCTGAAGAAACCCGCTTGCATATGGTTGAAAAAATTATGGATTTTCTTGAAGTAGAAATATCTCAGTCAGAGATTAAGTCAAAATTCGCTTCTTACACAATGAATCCTAAAGAATCTCATACCTTTGTTAAAGGAGGAAAAGGTAGCATTGGTGGATGGCAAGATTTCTTTAAAGAAAACCATAAACAGGAATTCAAAAAAGTAGCTGGAGATTTGTTGATTGAATTAGGTTATGAAAAAGATTTGAATTGGTAGAGTTAAGCACAAATCATATTAATAATCAAGATAAAAGTTTGCTTTATTGTAGACTTTTACTAGTTCTTTTTTACTTGTAAAATACCTGATATTCAGTGGATAAGATGAGTAAAGCTATGATAATTTGAGCCATAAACCCTAATTTTACTTGTGTATAAATTAAGCAAGTAAGTGAAAGAGTAAAAAATATATTTTAGTTAGGGAAATAAAATAATAAACTCATTTAAAATTGATGAAAATACTTTTATTGCATAACCGCTACAAACTTGCTGGCGGTGAAGATGGAGTTGTACAAGTCGAGAAATCTCTTCTTGAAAAAAATCATCATCAGGTACGTTTGTTGGAAGTAACTAATGATGAGATTGCAGGTGGTTGGAGTAAAGTTTCAGCGGCTGCAAGTGCAATTTACTCATATTCAGCTAAACAACAAGTCAGCCAAGAAATTATTGACTTTAGCCCAGATATTGTACACGTACATAATTTCTTTCCATTACTTTCTCCTTCTATATATGATGCTTGTCAACAGCATCAAGTACCAGTTGTACAAACTCTTCATAACTATCGATTAGCTTGTCCCAAAGCGATACCTTTTCGAGATGGCAAAGTTTGCGAAGATTGCATTAGCAAACCGATACCGTGGGATAGTGTTGTACATGGCTGCTATAGAAACTCTCGGGTACAAAGTTCAGTTGTAGCAGCAATGAATACTTGGCATAAGTTAAGGGGAACTTGGCAACAACGGGTAGATGCATATATTGTGTTTACCCAATTTCAAAAAGAAAAAATGGTTCAAGCTGGATTACCAGCACAAAAAATTTGTATCAAACCTAATTTTATGTTTACTCCTGATTCTTCTGGGGAAGAAGAACAACGTGAGGATTTTTTGCTTTTTGTTGGCAGACTATCAGAAGAAAAGGGAGTTTCAGTTTTAATTGATGCCTATTTGAAAAATGATTTATCTATACCATTGAAAATTGTGGGTGATGGACCTTTACGTGATAAATTGCAAGGAAAAGTTAAGAATGCCGCATTAGAGGATGTGATTGAATTTTTAGGATTTCAGAAAAAGCCTACAGTTTTAAAATTAATGAGAAAGGCAAGGTTGTTAGTATTTCCTTCTATTTGGTATGAAGGTTTTCCTCTAACTATTGCTGAAGCATTTGCCTGCGGTTTACCTGTGGTTGCTCCTAAATTAGGTGGTTTGTCAGAAATAGTAGATGATGGCATAACCGGATTGCATTTCCAATCCAAAAATACAGAAGATTTAGCAAGTAAGATTAAATGGGCAATAGATAATCCTAATAAAACTAAAGAAATAGGTAAGAATGCTCGTATAAAATATGAGTCTAAATATACTCCGGAGATTAATTATCAGCAATTAATGGCTATTTATCAGAAAGTTATTTGTAATAAGTTATCCACCGCAAAATTGTAATAATGTCTTTAACAAAATATGATTATAAATGATTTTAATGTATACAAGATACCAAACTATTAGTGAAAATTGCAATCTGACTTCTTAATGTGTGTTTGAAAATCGCAATCAAAAAACAAGAAATATCTTAGTTCAAAAAGTTTATTTGTATAATATAGCAGTACTTAAAATTTTATAGGATAACTTTGAGTAGAGTCTATTTACAGAGATTTTATTTTGTCTAATTATTTTATAACTAGCACAATATACTAAATTTAAAGATAAGGGAGCAAATTATGTCTTCAATACCAACAATTTCCGTTATGATGCCTACATACAATGTAGAAAATGTCCTAGGCGATACAATTGATAGTGTATTACAGCAAACTTTTACAGATTGGGAGTTAATTATTGTAGATGATGGTAGCACTGATGGAACTCCGCAAGTAATAGATGAATATGCAAAAAAAGACCCACGAATTAAAGTTTATCATTACGAACATGGCGGTCGTGGTAAAGCCCGAAATAGATGTCTAAAACATTCCCAGGGTAAATATATTGCGATATGCGATAGCGATGATATTTCTTTTCCAGAAAGATTTGAAAAACAAGTTAATTTCTTAGAAAACAATCCAGATATTGGTGTAGTAGGTGCTCAATTATGCTCGTTTTCTGAAAGAGCAATTTTTGACGAAACTAAAATTATTTATTGGCCGACTAATGCTAAAGAAGTATATGATGCCTTTAAAAAGAAAAAAATGAAAATATCGAATTGTGCTGCAATGATTCGTATGTCCGTATTTAAAGAGTATGGAGAATATTGTGAGGAACTTCATCGTTCGCAAGACTATGAATTTTTCAAAAGAATCATTTCAAAAGGGATTAAACTGACAAATTTACCTGAAGTACTTGTTTATTATAGGCAAGCAAATTCTATTCCTAGCTTTCGCTATTTTAGAGAAAATGCAATTTACAAAAATTATGCAGATTATGTTGCTAATGGAGGCAGTCTATCTTTCAGTCAATTTAATCAAACATTTATGACTAAGATACATAGGCAATTTATTCGATTCATGTATTTAAGATACTTGTTTATTATGAATACGAAACAAATATTATTAAAAGCAAAGATTTTAATCAAAAAGCTCGGGAGTCATAACCAGATTAAAGAAGGAATATCCTAGCTTTAAAATTACTGTGATGAAGCCTACTACATTTAAGGTAACTTCCTAATTAAACAGCGATTTTAAATATCCCCCAAGAAAGTACTTCTCTATTAATCATGACCTCAAATTATTTTTACTGTTGGAACTATAATCTATCCACAAAACAAACTAAATAATTCTCATATCCTTATGAAAAAACAAAGATTAATTGGTATTGATTTATGCCGGGGATTTGCAGCCTATGCCGTTGTTTTATTACATTCTGGAGATAAAACTTGGGGAAGCGTAAGTGATTCAGCCAAAGAATTAAGTTCGTTTTTTATATTTGCAGTTCCTTTCTTTCTTGCTACATCTTTTTACTTTACAGTTGGCAAATCATCTATTAAACTTTCCTCTGATTTCTGGAAATCACGTTTCCAACGTATTATCGTACCATATATAACTTGGACTCTCGTTTATCTGGCAATTAAAATTCCTATTTTTTATCTTTTTCAGCAATCTAATAAACTTGATAAATTACTTGATGACCCTATGGGAATTATATTTTTGGGTGGTGCATCAGTACAGTTATACTTTTTACCAATCTTAATAGCTGGAACATTTGCAATTACGTTTTTAGAATATTTTAATAAAACTATTAAATTAAATAAATTAGCTTTATTATCAGTTTTAAGTATAGGGCTGAATCAATTACTGGTTCTATCTGGCAATAGCTATAGTTTAGCAGACAAAATTGCTTTTAAAAGTTTATTGGATTTAATAGCTGCCAATGCCAATGATAATCCAGTATTAAGACTATTACTTGTCAATATTTCATGGATAATCAGGTGTTTACCTTATATATTCACTGGTATGCTTTTAAAGCAGCTTATTCCTTATTTACAGTCTACAAAATGGAATAAAATGCTACATAATATTATTCCTACATTATCATTGACTATGTTTTTGATATTTGCAATATGGGGTAGATTACTTATACCATCAAGCTTAAATTCATTTATTATCGCTTATTTGCTATTATTGTTCGGTATCTATTATTTAGGTCATCAAAACAATCCAATAGCTAAAAATTTAGGACTATGTTCTTATGGCATATACTTAATTCATACCTTTTTCGTGCAAGTCTTTAAATTGGTAATAGCAAAAATTAACCCCAGTTGGATAACGCAAGTCTCTGTAGTATCTCTATTATTATATTCTGTATCTATTTTTCTGATTAGTTGGCTGACTGTATTGCTGATGATGAAAAATAAAACAATTGCTAAATATATGTTTGGGGCTTAAATAATATTTCAAATCTTTTGTATAATCATGTTTCAAAAAACAGATATTTCATCCACAGAATCTACTAAAAATGTAGCCGTAGCAGATAAATTTTTACATTGGCATTCTTGGGTTCTATTAGGTTACGGTATTTTTGGAAGAGGTTTCGCTTACTTCGGAGTTTCTCCACTTTTTATTGGAGAAATTACTTTAGCTTTTGGTCTAATCACTTTAACCCTGAATAAATCATTTCCTAAACTGTTAAAACTACCTCAAACATGGTTTTTGATAGTATTTATGATGTGGTGCTGCATAAATACTATACCGTATTATCCGAGATATGGCTTATTTGCTATACGCGATGCAGCTTTATGGTATTATTGCTTTTTCGCTTTAATAATAGGAACTTTGCTGGTTTCTAAACCACGCCGCTTTCTATTTATGGTCGAGCAATACAAAAGATTTACTAAAATTTTTCTGATACTTATGCCCTTGCTTAGACCCATCCCTAAAAGTCTAATACCACGATTACCTGGTTCGGGTGTGCCGTTCATTTTTCTTAAAGGTGCTGATGTAATGAACCACCTTGGAGGTGTGAGTGCTTTTTTGCTTGGAACTAACTTTATTCAAACTAAAGTTACATTTTTTTTCTTGATGCTTTTGATTAATTTAGGTGTAGTTGCACCAAATACAAATAGGTCTGGAATGTTGGCTTTTTTGAATTCTTTTACATTCCTAAGTTTTGTAAAATCTAAAAATAGCAGGATTTTACGGGTTTTAGCTGTAATACTATTTGTTATTCTTTTATTTTTAATTATTAAACCCGACATATTTGACCGTTTATTTACTAGACTTGCCAGTATATTTGTTGAGGGAGATCAAAGGAACCAAGGAACCAAAGAATATCGTTTAGAATGGTGGACTCATCTTATTAATACCACGATTTTTGGAGATTATTTCTGGACAGGAAGAGGATTTGGTTTTAACTTAGGAGCTGGTACTGGCTTCGATCCTACAGGGGATGGGTCGGCTCGTAGTCCGCATAATGGACACATCACAGTTCTCGCACGTACTGGTGTCCCTGGTGCTTTAATGTGGCTGTTAGTTCAACTAAGCTGGGCGGGAACAATATTAGTAAAATATTTCCGCAGCAGAGCAAAAGGGGAAACAAAATGGGCTGGTATATTTTTAACCCTTTTATGTTACTGGATAACTGTTATGACTACCACATCATTTGAAGTTATTATTGAAGGTCCCAGTGGTGCAGTTTGGTTCTGGACTATGTATGGTGTAGGTCTTGCCGCAATTTATATTTATAAGCGCTATCCTGAAATTTTTGATGAAATATCTAGTGAAGATTCTGATGAAGATTCTGACAAATCTACTAGTACTTTGCCACATTAATGGCAGCAGGGCATACGGCTGTGCGAGCGATTCTTGATATTTATTGACTGTAAGTTCTTTTTTTTACTTGATATTGGCGATTAATTCCTCTTACACGTAGTTGCAATTTTGACATCTCTTTTTTCAGGTGAAAGATATGAGCGCCCCAGGAGGGGAAGTCAAAAGTCAAAAGTATTAAACCCCTCTCAACGAATGAAACTAGTACATTTTTTGGCTTACCCTGAAACCTTTGTTATATAAGAGTTTGAAAATGTCTAACTTATAAATATAATGATTATCATTCTTAATTTGGGATAGTTTATTTTCTGTAAGTCCTTAATATCATCCTCTTCATATTTTAAATATCAAATACATTTCTTAATTGAGAATCATCTACAATATCGTTGTGAACTCCATAATCATTCATTGCATACTGTATTTGTAGTATTAACCGACTTTTAGCTTTCGGACGAGTTGCTTTGTGATAACAAAATGTATCTTCAGCAAAACCAAATCCAGCTTCTCCACAAATACTCACTATATTCTCTTCACCATAGTAGCTAGCTATTTCTTCATCACTACGTCGCTTAAATGGTGAAAGTAAATTAACGAACTTTTTATTTTTGTGACTTCCACGGACATAAATATGAGAACCGCCATTAATATCTACATCTGTTAAGTAAAAAAAGAATCTAAGGGAATTGTAATCATCTACATCATAATGAAAATAGCTCGCTATTCGCATTGGGTTATATGATGCTTCATCGACTGGGAATATCCACCATAGACGAGTCCCAGTAAAAATTGGCTTTGTTCCTAAATACTTACTTGCTATTTCTAATAACAATGGGTCACTAGTTAATTTTTGAATAGCAGGACACATCCTGGCTGTATTAAAGTATTGAGCTTGATTGAAACGAAACTGACATTTCTGTTCTGCTTGATTTTTTTGAAAGATTTTGAACCCAAAATTAGGATATGAATCAGCGTAGCATTCGGTACTTATAGTAAATTGGAGTATTTCTTTTAAGATATGCTGAGGTAATTTTAGACCTCCCCAAGAACCATCTTTTTTCAATTTTTTTGCAATGGCTTCGGTATCAATAGGTTGAAAAATAGAGGATTTCAAATCATATTTGTGTTTGTATGACTTGTTTAATAATAATTTTGCAAACAAGCGAAATATCAGAAAACGACCTAGTATATACATTAATAGCCATGAAGGGTTTATGTTTGCTCTTTTATAATGCGAACCTATTCTTCTATAGATATAGAATATTATATTTTTGAATGAAAATTTCATATTACTATAGGCTTGATTGAGCATTTAAAAGTACCAATAATTTTCTAGGTTTAATATTTAACAATTGAAAGTACTAGTATAGAAGAATATACTCATGATTTTCGAGCTATAATTACAGATTACAAATCAATTATAAAACATTATTTGTTTATAATTAGTCTTATATTTTTCATCTTTGTAATAATAAAAAAATATTCTATAAATTGATATTACATTAATAATATTTATATGTACAGCGTATTTAAATATTGGGATTGTGACCTTTTTTGATACAAAATTATTTAATTAGCATTAATAAGTAAAAATAATGCTAATTTCAAATACAATCTTTGATTTATTAAGTTGCTAAATATAGCAAAAAATTAGAATAATATAAGGGTAAGTAAAATAATATTTTTTTTAATTTTTTATAATATACTGGAATAACTAAAATAAAAGACTACTACGGTATACTAAAGTTTTTAATATGCAATGTAATAAGTACAAATCAGTATTTTTTTGCATGAATTATAAAAGCATTCTCCTATAACTACAGGGAAATGAATGTTTTTCCGGAATAGCTATGAAAGTAAAGTTGAGTATATTGTAAGCGCCCAACTAGCGGCTATTGCCACTAGCAACAAATGAAACTAAAACATTTAATTAAATCTCACAATATTAGTGGATAAGGATTTTAAAATATGCAAGTTAGGAGTTATTTTTTTTTGCAGATAATAAATTAATTTATTATTATTATTTCTTTTTTTGAGATATTATTTTTATAATTGAATACTATTAGGACTTACGCAAACGATATGTTTTTTTTGTAGGGTGCTGTGACACTTAGATCGATTTTCAATCTAAAAATAAGACTTGTGGTGTCACGCACCATCCGAGTCTTGTGAAAATTGCGTAAGTCCTGACTATTTTAATCCGTACAAAATTATAATTAATGGTGGAACTATTAACGTCATTATTAAACTTAGTGGGGCTCCAACTCTGGCAAAATCTCTAAATTTGTAACCACCGGGGCTGTAAATCATGGTATTAGTTTGATAGCCAATTGGTGTCATAAAACTACTAGAAGCGGCAAAAGTTACTACTAATATAAAAGCCATTGGGTTGAAGCTGAGACTTTTAGCAACTTCTACAGCGACTGGTAAAAGCAATACAACCGAAGCATTATTAGAAAGAATTTCTGTAATTAAAACAGTTACAAGATAGAAAAAAGTTAATAACCAATAACCGGAAAGATTTCCTCCGATTGCGACTAAACTCTGTGCTAACCAGGAAGTGGTTCCAGACTTATCCATTGCAATTCCCAAGGGTATCAATCCAGCTAGTAGAAAAATAATATCCCAGCGTACTGCTTGATAGACTTCTCCTGGTTTGAGGCAACCAGTCAGCACCATCAACAATACTCCTAATAAAGCGCTCACCAAAATCGGTAAGATACCGAAAGCTGCTGCTAAAACAACTCCCAAACCAATGGAAACAGCAATACCTGCTTTGTCTCGTCGCAAAGTTTCTAAATCGCGATCGCCAATAAATAATAAATCTCTACTGGTTTGTAATCCCAGGAAACTTTCTTTAGGACCTTGAAGTAAAAGCACATCACCGAAACGTAATCTGACTTTACCAAGTCTTTCTCTAACTAATTCTTCTCCTCGACGAATTGCTAAGACTGTAGCATTATAGCGCTGTCTAAACCGAATATCTTGGAGGGTGGAGCCAATCAAATTAGAATTAGACAGAATTAAAACTTCTGCAATGCTTTCTTCTCCAGAACTCAGATTTTGTTCCCAGGATTTATTATAAAACTGAATATCGGGTACAAACTCTATTCCCCTTTCATCTTTTACCTTCAGCAAACATTCCTTTCCACCCCTAACCATTAAAATATCTCCTACCTGTAAGAGTTTATCTGCTAAAGGTTGAGGAAAATGGTTGTCATTGCGAATGATTTCTAATACGTCTAAATCAAATTTTCGCTGAAGTTTACTTTGACGTAAGGTTTGTCCCACTAAATTAGAACTTGGTGGAACGACTATTTCGCTAACATAATCTTTGAGGTCATAATCTTGAGCGACTATATTATTAGTTCTAATTTTACGATTGGGTAAGAGTCGCGGTGCGATAAAGATTAAATAGGCTAAACCAATAGTGAAAACAATCAAACCTAATTCGGTGAATTGAAATAAACTGAAAGCACCGTAGCCCAGTTTTTCGGATAAACCACTTGCTAAGACGTTAGTAGAAGTACCAATTGTTGTTAGCATTCCCCCTAGAATGGTAACAAAGGATAAAGGCATTAATAGCTTAGAAGGTGAAATTCCTTGCTTCTTACATAAATCTTCTACTACTGGTAAAAAAACAGCAACCACAGCAGTATTATTTATCAAAGCACTTATTGGTCCTGTAATTATTCCAATAGTTAAAATTTGTCTTTGTGAATGTTTTCCTCCCCATTTCAATAGTAAATCATTCACCATTCCAATTACTCCAGTGCGAGCAATTCCCGCACTCAGGATAAACATTGCCATAACGGTAATAGTTGCCGAATTACCAAAACCAGAAATACCTTCTTCTGGAGTTACTAATCCCAAAGCCATCAACAATACCATTACTGCTATTGCTGTAATATCAACTGGAAACCATTCAGCAATAAAACTAATTAGAGTCAAACATACTATGAAGAGAGTTAAAAATATACTCATATTTAATTTAATAGATATAACACAGGGGAAGTTATTTCAGTTATCAGTTGTTCACCCGCAGAGTGTGGATCATCAAGTACCCACCAGGATAAATAGAGGGACCTTAATTGCGGAAAAACTTTTTTTATTTCCACGGATAAATCTTCACAGAAGTGCACTCTTGTGCAGCCACTCTCCTGGGGAAGTTCCGCAGCGATACTTATTTCAGGTAGCAGTACCCCGATAAAGCAACAAATTTAGTTGTAATATCAAAGCATGTTATTCAAGCAGAGTGATTTTTATCTAAACTAATCTCTACTTTTCATGGGTTGACTCATCTCTAGAATAAAAGTTGTGTTAGTTGTTTGATAGACATAACTAATACATATTATTTATCAGTAATCACACCACTGATAATAATATCAAAAATAAATATAATTTACTCAACTGGGATATTGAACAATTTAAATTTGCTCAAAACAATAAACGCTTTTGGTCAAATAAAATACAAATAATTCTGCTTCAATTCCAAGATAGTCAAAAATAATCAAATTATTTTTGAAGATTGTTTAAAGAAAATATTTTTTTACTTTTCTAAAAATAGAACAAAAATAGAAAAATAACCGTCTAAAATTACTATTTTTCCCTAATTTAGAATGAATGTACTTATAAATTAGTCATATCATTATTGCCTTTTCTCTGTTTTCACTAAATTCTGCACAATTAATTAGTTTATTCTCTTAACCAAAAGTTTCCTACTTCATAAAAACTATAAAAAGTATCAGTAAAGTATCAGTATTTATTGGTAGTCGTTAAAGAAATTTGATGCTATACTTTTTGCAAAGTTACCTGATACTCATTTTATCAGTGAATCTACCGGATATACTTCACAGTTTCTAGAAGTCAAACATTGTAATCAATACAACATAGATAAAAAATTGAGCATCTAAGTTTTGGTTCAATGTTGGCGCTGTCCTCAGCGAATATATGTATCTTAAATATCTTGTGAGCTTCAGTAATTCTCGATAAGCTTT
The DNA here is from genome assembly GCA_039820645.1 of Cyanobacteria bacterium J06633_8. Taxonomy (GTDB): domain Bacteria; phylum Cyanobacteriota; class Cyanobacteriia; order Cyanobacteriales; family Nostocaceae; genus Rivularia. The sequence goes on from JBCBPQ010000053.1 coordinate 31,022, forward strand.
GGCTGTGAGTCTTTACCTAGAAGTTTTTGTTCTAAATAGACCCCATTAAATTAGGAGAATATTAATAATGAATCAGCGTGGTGTTACTGTATGGTTCACTGGCTTGAGTGGTGCTGGAAAAACTACTATCTCCAAAGCAGTTGCTGAAAAGCTCCGCTCTCAAGGCTGTAAATTAGAAATTTTGGATGGTGATATAGTACGTGAAAATCTAACTAAAGGTTTAGGTTTCAGCAAAGAAGATAGAGATGAAAATGTTCGTCGTATTGGTTTTGTTTCTCATCTGTTGACTAGAAATGGTGTCATAGTCTTGGTATCTGCCATTTCTCCCTATAGAGAAATTCGCGAAGAACTGAAGCAAAAAATAGGAGATTTTGTCGAGGTTTATGTCAATGCTCCTTTAGCAGTCTGTGAAGAGCGAGATGTGAAAGGACTCTACAAGCGAGCCCGTGCGGGAGAAATTAAAAACTTTACTGGAATTAGCGACCCTTATGAACCACCCCTCAATCCTACTATTGAGTGTCGCACAGACTTAGAAGAATTAGAAGAAAGTATGGCAAAAATCTTTAACAAACTTGAAGAGTTAGGTTATCTCGATAAAAGCTTAGAAATGCAAGCTGTTTAAATACTTCCATAAAGCTTTAATATTACTGAAAAATTGTAGGCTGGGTTGAGGAACGAAACCCAGAAAAATGTTGGGTTACTCTTCGAGAAAGCTTCGCTTACACTTCGTTCAACCCAACCTGCGTCATAGGTAATCTTCTAATTAGAAGGGAATAGCTTTAGTCAAAAACAATTCAAGTGCAAGGTAGAAGTAGATTACTATTTTCTACTTAACCATGCATGGTAGTACTTGAATGAAACTCAATTGTTGTTGAAATATAATTGCCCATAAAAATGCAAAGCCTAACTGTAGAGAATAACCAACAGGGTATAATTTCTGAACATACCCAATTAGTAAACCGTATTGCTACTTCTGAGCAAAAAGCTGAATTTCTAGATCAAGCTGATTCTTTACCTCGAATCCAGTTAGACAAGCGGGCTACTTCCGATTTAGAAATGATTGCTATTGGTGGCTTCAGTCCACTACAGGGATTTTTAGGACAAGCTGATTATGAATCAGTAGTTGAAAATATGCGTCTGGCTAATGGTCAGCCTTGGTCAATCCCTGTTACTCTTTCGGTAAATGAAGAAATTGCAGCATCTTTAAAGGAAGGTACTTTAATTCGTTTAGATGACCCCACCGGACGCTTCATTGGTGTTTTAGAACTAACTCAAAAATATCGTTACGATAAAACTCGTGAAGCTGTAAAAGTTTATCGTACTGATGAAGATAAGCACCCTGGTGTAAAAGTTGTATACGAACAGGGAGAAGTTAATCTTGCTGGTCCAGTATGGTTGTTGCAGCGCGACGAACATCCCTTATTTCCCTCTTATCAAATTGACCCCGCAGCCTCCCAGGCTATGTTCAGAGAAAGAGGTTGGAAAACAGTAGTCGGATTCCAAACTCGTAACCCGATTCATCGCGCTCACGAATATATCATCAAATGCGCTTTAGAGACAGTTGATGGTTTATTCCTTCATCCTCTCGTTGGTGCGACTAAAAGCGACGATATCCCCGCAGAGGTGCGGATGCGTTGTTATGAAATCATGGTGGAACACTATTTCCCTAGCGATAGGGTAATTTTGGCAATTAACCCCGCAGCAATGCGTTATGCAGGTCCAAGAGAAGCCATTTTCCACGCTTTAGTACGTCGTAATTATGGCTGTACTCACTTTATCGTTGGACGCGATCATGCTGGTGTTGGTGATTATTACGGAACCTATGACGCTCAACATCTATTTGATGAGTTTCAGCCAGGGGAATTGGGTATTACACCAATGAAATTTGAACACGCTTTCTTCTGTACTCGTACTCAGTCAATGGCTACAGCAAAGACTAGCCCAAGTACTAAAGAAGAGCGAATTCATTTATCCGGAACCAAAGTACGTGGAATGCTGCGTAACGGCGAATTACCACCACCTCAGTTTTCTCGCCCTGAAGTTGCGGCTGAGTTAGTTAGAGCGATGCAGAATCAGGGTTAAAAATTCCAATATTCTTGCTTTTTCCCATTCCTGGAAATTAACCTCAAAGGAATGGGATTTTTGTTTATAACCCACATTCCGTACTTCAACTTGAAACATATGAATTAAATTATCTCAAGTTGGGCTAACTAAGGTATTTTTTTATTACAGTCAATAAACACGTGTACTGAAACACTTATTCTATATCCAAGCAGTCAATATTCCATTATTTCTTGCAATCATGACAATAGACTGATGAATACTGTAATGAACTTTATCTAATATCCCTTCTCTAAGGCTAAGGTCAAATAAATATCTCTCTTGACTCGTCGGTGGAGTATCATTTTGTTCAAATAGCTTTTGAGTTAATTCTTTAGCAATTAATTTTAGCCCTGGTTCAGCTTCTATACTTTGCAAAATTTCTTTCGGAAGCTCTGTAGCAAGAAGATTTTTAGTTAAAAGCATACCAAGCAAAAATCTTCTTTTGCAACCTAGTATCTTAGCTTGTTCCATAAGCCACGCCCAGTTCATTTCTGGAGAAACTTCTATTAGATGTGCAACGTCACTTATCAACCTTAACTTATTCCATCTATCTCTTGAGGCATGAACGCAAAGAAATAAAAGGTTATCTTCTGGTGAAAGATTTCTTACTGTTTTACCGGCGATAGATACTGTGTCATGACGCTGCCAAAGTTCTTCATGCTCTAGTGGAAATGATAAATACCTTTGTAAAAGTTGCCAGTGAAAATCTAGGTTAACTCTGGTATGTTTATGAAAATAATTATTATCTTTACAGTAAGGCGATTTTAACCGAGCAACTTCTTGTTCTCGGTTAAAATTATATGTACTTTCATATCCAGAAGAAACTAGTAAATCTCTGGCTTTAATTGCATCTTGTTCGCGAACTAAAATGTCTAAGTCACCAAATTGCCTGAGTGCAACATTACCGTAGGCACAAACGGCTAAAACTGCTCCTTTAATTGGAATTGCATGTATATTATGTGATTCTAATAAATCTAATAGTTTAAGTAGTTGGCTAGTAATAAATAGATTGCGTGTAGCATTTGCTTGAAACTGCCGTTTTAACTGAAATAAAAATTCATTGGGAACTAACTCTGGACAAGTATTATTAAGGTTCTGATAGAGTAAAGGTATTAATTTATGAAAGTTGGCTGTTTCAAGTAACTTTTGCCAATCTATTTCTTGTTTAACTAGAGTCTTTATTTTTTCTATTTCATCAGGCTTTAAATTCGGGCGAGCGCAGTAAATAAGTAGTTCTTCCATTTTTAACTCAACTTAGAATACTAATAACTATAAGAATATTTTTTTAATGCTACTCCCTTCCCGCTTATGCGATTACCGAAAAATTGTAGGCTGGGTTGAGGGACGAAACCCAGAGCAATGTTGGGTTTCACTCCGTTTAACCCAACCTACCCTATAGTTAATCTTCTACCGGGATAGGAGTAAGTAGCTAGTAGTGCGGCAAGCGAACTTTGCGGGGTTAATTGTAAGAAAAAAAATTAATTTTCTCCCCCTGCTCCCCCTGCTTCCCCTGCTCCCCCTGCTTATCCCCACCCAGCAATTTTGGCTTGTGAAAGTACTAGGTGGGAATAAACCGAACTATGTAAAGGAATGTAAAATCACTGAAAACCTTGCGATGATCCACACCCTTCGGGTGAATGCTTCACTCCACGTAGTGACCTTCGCTTCGGACGTAGTTATAATTTTTTTCACCCACCTACTTATCTTGAGATAAAACTCTTGCTTGTTTATATGAATTACTACCCGATCTAATTTTTTTTAACGATAGTTCTGAGCTTGAGTTTCAAATAAGTAGGCATAAGTACCATTTTGCTGCATTAATTCTTGGTGAGAACCGTTTTCAATGACTTTGCCATGCTCCATTACGTAGATTCTGTCAGCCATTTTTACCGTTGATAAGCGATGACTAATCAGAATTGCAGCTTGTCCCTGAATAAGTTCGCGGAATTTACGAAAAACTTCTTCTTCTGCTTTGGGGTCCATAGCGCTGGTTGGTTCGTCTAGGACAATTACCTGAGATTTACGTAAGAATGCTCTCGCTAAGGCTATTTTTTGCCACTGTCCAATACTTAGTTCTTCCCCTTGCTCAAATAATTTCCCTAGGATTGTGTCATAAAGTTTAGGTAATTTGGATATAACATCGTCGGCACCTGCCATACGTGCAGCTTGTATAATTTTGTTGTTATTTGGTTCAATACTGGTATTTCCCAACCAAATATTTTCATTAGCTGTTAAATGATATTTGGCATAGTCTTGGAAAATTACGCCTATTTCTTGACGAAGCGCGGGAATCTGAAACTGACGGATATCAATACCATCAATGGTTATTTTTCCACCAGTTGGGTCGTATAATCTACATAGCAATTTAATTAAAC
>JBCBPQ010000054.1:0-35067 GCA_039820645.1 Cyanobacteria bacterium J06633_8
CTCTAGTATCGGCTACTTCGATGCTACGTCGCACTTTTTCGCTGACATACAAATGATATTGAATATCTTCAACTGAACAATCATCCGGTAACTGTTTCAAAATAGATTGGATGCTTTCTTTTGGAGTACTCATAATGTTATGTTTTGGGTATTTATATAAATTCAGTAATAGGAAATGGGCTAGTGCCCACTTCTATTGTCTCCTAAAAGTAGCTGTAATTGGTAATAGCATTCTTCATATTGTCCAGTACTTCGGATACGGAAATGGTTCCTAAATCTCCAGAGGCACGAGTACGAATACTTAAAGAATTGGATTCTACTTCTTTTTGTCCCACTACAGCCATTACGGGAATTTTCTGTTTTTCGGCATTACGTATTAGTTTACCAAGTCTATCGCCACTAGTATCAACTTCCGCACGAATACCTAACATTTTCATTTTGGCTGCGACTTCTTTAGCGAAATCTAATTGGACTTCTGTAACTGGTAATAATCTTGCTTGTATCGGTGCTAACCATAAAGGAAAATCACCTGCATATTCTTCAATTAAAATACCAATTAATCTTTCTAAAGAACCGAAGGGCGCACGGTGAATCATTATTGGACGTTGACGAGAACCATCTTCAGCAACGTATTCTAGTTTAAAGCGTTCGGGCAAATTATAGTCAACTTGTACAGTTCCTAACTGCCATTCTCTTTGCAGCGCATCTTGAAAAATAAAGTCTAATTTTGGACCGTAGAAAGCAGCTTCACCTATTCCTTCAAAATGCTCCATCCCCAGTTTTTCAACAGCACGACGGATGCCTCCTTGAGCTTTTTCCCATGCCTCATCAGAACCAATATATTTTTCTTTGTTTTCTGGGTCGCGGAAACTTAATCTGGCTCTAAAATTCTTTAGTTGTAATTTATTAAATACTGACAAAATCAAATCTACAACGTTGATAAATTCTTCGTCTAATTGTTCGGGAGTTACAAATAGGTGAGAATCATCTACTGTAAAACCTCTAACTCGGGTTAAACCACCTAATTCACCGGATTGTTCGTAGCGGTAAACTGTACCGAATTCAGCTAAACGTATTGGTAATTCTCGATAAGAACGCAATTCGTTGTCGTATATTTGAATGTGAAACGGACAGTTCATCGGCTTCATGACAAAACCGTCTTCTAATTTGGCAGCTTCGTCATCTTCTGCCATCAGGGGGAACATATCTTCTTTGTATTTCTGCCAGTGTCCGGATTTTTTAAATAAATCAACTTTGGCAATATGAGGAGTTACTACAGGTAAATAACCCCGTTTTAACTGTTCTTGTTTAAGAAAATCTTCTAATAGACTTCTTAATAAAGTACCTTTGGGAGTCCACAGTGGTAAACCTGGACCAACTAAATCGGAAAATAAAAATAATCCTAACTCTTTACCCAATTTACGATGGTCGCGACGCATTGCTTCTTCTTTACGTCGCTTGTATTCTGCTAACTGCTCAGGATTTTCCCAAGCAGTACCATAAATACGCTGCAATTGTGCTTTATTTTCATCTCCGCGCCAATAAGCACCAGCAACGCTTTCCAATTCAATCGCTTTAGGGTTTAATTCTCCAGTATTTTCTAAATGAGGACCAGCACACAAATCCCACCATTCATCCCCTAAATGGTAGATTGTTATTGGTTCTTCTTTAATATCTTCTAAGATTTCTAACTTATAAGGTTCATTAATTTCTTTAATTCGACGTTCGGCTTCTTCACGACTAACTTCTTCTTTTCTAACGGGTAATTTACGATTAATTATTTTCACCATCTGCTTGTAGATGGCTTTCAAATCCTTCTCGGTAAATGGTTCTGAGTTTTCAAAATCGTAGTAAAAACCGTTTTCAATCCACGGACCGATGGTGACTTGCGCCTTGGGAAACAGCTTTTGTACCGCCATTGCCATGATGTGAGAAGTCGTATGACGAATCTTTTTTAAATCCTCAGATTCGCTGGTACGGGGTAAATTAATTTTTGCCGGTTCTTGAGATTGATTAAGAGATTCCGGGGGCGATATCGGCTGTTTAACCATTGGCGAACTGTTTACTCTATATATTATGGAACTGCATCTATATTAACGACCTGGGGGTAGACTACATCACTCTTCCCTTAGATGTTGTTAATACTATTTACATAGTCTTCTCTATTGACAAGCTTCCGTCTTTTGGATATGTACAATTGGGTTAGTCAATATATACAATCAAAGTGTAATCAGAATTACAGATTTTTTTAAGGTTCTAACTGGAAAAATATACTCCTTTAAATGTTAAGAATATTAAAGAACGTTAATATTAGTAATAAAATTGGGATTTTTCTTCTCATTTATGCGAGACTCGAATTTGCTGGAGCCAAAGTTATCTCATACAATCTTGCATCGATTGTTAGAAGGCTTCGAGTATTAAATCAGGTTCCTTTACAAATCTCGTCAGAAACAAAACCGCAGTTGTCTTCAGATAATCAAAAGCAATACTATTTGTTGACCTAATTAGTTTGCTGCGGATGAAGTGAAAGCAGACAACATATTATTTAGAGTTACTTTTATACTAAGTATGAATTTTAATTTAGTTACTGTTATATTGTAATGTTACAATCCGATTCCACTTTAAATAGGATGTTTGAAGTCAGCCAGGAAATTATAAATTAATGAATATTTTTTCTAAAGTTCTTTAAAATAAATGACCCTTGAGAGAAAATGTAATTAATGCTACAGAAAATTTGATTTTGTATAGTCTGCTTTGCTCGATCATCTATGGGGACATTGATGCGTTGGAGCAATTGATGTAGTTAAGCTACTCGCAAAAAATGCCTGCTCTGACTAATTGAAATGAATGTTTAAAACTTGCTGCTCCTAAAGGAAAAAGAAAATGCTATTACAACTACTTTACATCGTCGCTTTTACTATTCTTGCTTTTATTGCTGTTGCGAATTTGATCCGGAATTTAATCATGTTTAGTTTTGATAGACAAGGAAACTACCCAACACGATTTGGGAGACTCGATCGAGGAAGCGTTCGAGGAAATCAAGGCAATTATTCCCTTTCTTCAAGAAGGAATTTGGTACCTCATCCAGAACTATTAGATAATTCCGGCAATATTGTTAAAGAACCTTTATTAGTAATGCGTTCGATTAATGTTGAGGATGCTCGCCAACAGCTTGATGCTCTTTATGAATCATCCCCCGGAAGTAAAGCAGATTCAGAAGAAATTTAAAAGTAATAATTTGTTACCGGCAAATCGGAAAATTGTGTAGAGACGCTTTGAGTTATTACCGTGCATCAAATTAGCACGGGAATATGAAATAGCGTCTCTACATTTCCAATTGATAGCTGAATTAAGCAATTCCTCGCGATAGATTTATGCTTCGATAACAACGCGGAGGTTTCCACGCTTCTTAGCAACCCGACAAGCAGTGGTACTGCCAGAACGCTCAAATTCTAAATCAAGGATTGTCGCACCCACTCGTAAATTATGAAGAGAAAGACTATTTATTGATTCTGGTAGTGCCGGATCGATAATTCTTAGACAATTATTAGGCGCATCGGGAACTAAATTAACCATCATTTGCAGTAACTGAAAAATAGAACCAGTTGCCCAAGCTTGAGGAGTACAAGCAACAGGATATCTAACAGGAGCTTCGTCACCATTACGCTCGTAGCCGCAAAATAGCTCTGGTGGACGTTGGTAAGGCTGCATAGAAGTCATATCAAATAAACCCTGGAAAATCTCCAAAGCTTGATCGACTAAACCAAGAGAGCGCAATCCCATTGCAATAATTGCATTATCGTGAGGCCATACCGAACCTACATGGTAACCCATGGGATTGTAAGCTGGAGACAAACTGCTCAAAGTACGAATACCCCAACCATTAAACATGTCGGGTGCCCGCAATCTTTCTGCAACGCTATAAGCATTTTCAGGAGTAAAAATACCCAACTGTAAACAATGACCTGGGTTAGAGCTAATGCTGTCTACTTGAGAGCCTTCACCATCTAAAGATAAAGCACAGAAATCTTGGTCTTCAATCCAAAAATCTCTATTAAAACGAGCCTTCAGATTTTTAGCATCTTCTTGCCAACGGTCTGCTAAATCAAGTCGCTTTTTCATTCGAGCAATTTCAGCAAGGCGCATTTTAGCTGAATAAACATAACCTTGCACTTCACAAAGGGTAATTGGACCGCTTGCCAATTCACCTTTACGATTTACAATACAGTCACCAGAATCTTTCCAACCTTGGTTAAGCAAACCGCGCTTAGATTTACGAATGTAGCTGAGGTAGCCCGTTTCTTCTAAATTACGGTCGATCCAATCCATTGCGGCTAAGGCATTTGGCCAAAGTTGCTCTAAGGTTTCACCATCATGAGTCCAAGCATAGTACTCGGCATATAGCATTAACCATAGAGGAGTAGCATCAACTGTACCGTAGTAAGGCGTATGGGGAATTTCTTGGGTACGAGCTAATTCTCCAAAGCGTAACTCGTGAAGAATTTTTCCTGGTTCTTCTTCGCGCCAATCATCTTGAACTTTGCCTTGATAGCGAGCAAGCAAAGTTAAAGTTTCTTTGGCTATTTCTGGATTTAGCATTAATGTTTGGTAAGCAGTAATCAATGAATCCCTGCCAAACAAAGTCGAGAACCAAGGTACTCCAGCCGAAACAGTCATTGACTTACCAAAAGATTGACGTAACAAATACATATCTTGTTCGCTTCGCTCGATAACTCGGTCAAAAGTACCTTTATCCGAACGAATTTGAGTAATCTTTTGTACCCAATTTTGCTCCTCCATCATCTCAGCAGATCTAGCCTGAACCAAAGTTACAGGAGCACTAACCGTGGAAGAAGGCTTATTATTGGTAAACATATTAATCCGATAACCCAGCTTTTGGGTTTCGTGGCTGCCTAGCTCCAACTGCCAAACAGCTGTATAGCCTTTAAAATAATCCGGTTGACGATGCTGAAAATGGATACGTGATTCCATTATCATATTATCTAAACCTTGATAAGCAAGGGTTAGAGCTTCTTCTTTAGTTTCGGAATCTTCATCTTTTGGTAATACTGCCTCGCTATTGACAGCTTCTTCCGATTTCGGCTCTACTAAACGCAGAAGTCTACCCCGTTCATCCCGACTAAAACCACGTACTTCAAATAAATCGACATAATCAGCATCAAAACTAATACTTAGTTCAAAACTGACAGTAGTCGTACTATAGTTAGATACTTCTATCTCTTCAAATAAGGCACCGTTAAGTACTAATTCCCTACGAATTCCTACAGTATCTGCTTGGAGACGATCTTCAATTCTGGGATTTGTACATAACACCGAAAGTGAGAATCCTTTATCCGCAGTACTGCTAAGCAAAATTGGCGATCGCCCTTCAATCTGGAAATCTAATCGGCTTAGAAATCGCGTATCGCAGCAAAATAAACCCATACTAGGGTTGATATCATTGAGGGAACAACCAGCAATATTACCCAAAGTATCTGTTACTAAAAACAAATCATCATCTTTGATAGTTAAAGATGCTTGCGGCCTTTCGCTTAAAACACAAGGCCACTCTGGTATGGGAATTTGGTCGGCAGGAACAAAAGTTTTTCCATCTAGTGTAATTTTTTCCGGTGTCATTAGGGTATCCGGTGTCATTAGCAAAAATTCCGTGTACAGGTGTATATTTTCTTCGTGAAAAATGCGTCAGCAGGAAAAAAGACGCTGTTTAAAACTGATTTGAGCTATCAAGCAAAAGCATTAATCGCATTCAGACAAGTTAGGGGACACAAAAAGGCTAATATATTAAATCTTTATGAATCTGTACCTTTAAAAAAGTATCCTAAATAGCAATCCTCGATTTAATAAAATCAACTAACATCCATAATTTATTTGCACCTAGTTTTTTTAAGCTTTTTGCCTAAAAATATGATACACTAGGTATTTTGGCTATTACTTACACTACCAGTAATTGGAACAGCCTTTATAGTCTTTATCTATTAACTATTACCGTAAATTATTTAAACACATTATATAATTCTTATCTATATTTATTTAAATATACGGAAAGCAAATATAAACATAGTTATAGGCATTATTTTTTCTCTTGGGCAGATAAAAAACAATACATTTTTTTATTTATACCATAAAATGTTAACTGAATTTCAAATTCTCAATAATTGATTTTTAAAGTATTTTAGTATTTGTTGAAAAGTATATAATTGAATATTAATTAAGCTATCAGCTTATTCGATATTTTGTTCGGGAGTTCAATATAAGGAACTCACAAAAAATAAAGTATACCAACGGGACTTTAATGCCCAAGAGCCGTTAAAATTTTTTTACACTTTGATATTTTAATTAATCTATTTAGGTCGAATTTGGAAAAAGTTTTCATCATCTTCAGTAAGCGCTTTATCCTAATAATATCGTCAGGTAAATTAGATATTTTACAATAAAAAGTCTACCTAAAGGCAGACTACAATGCTTATATAATGTGCTATTTACTGTTGTTGAAGGTGACAATGCTAAAAAGTAGACAAAATTAATTCTAAAATCACCAAAATTGGCAGGTTATGTCAATTGCTTAGAATTCAAAACTATAGAGTAAGCTCTTTCATACTCATCAGTCATAGATTTAACACTGAATCGACTAAGGATGTATTCGCGGCAAGTTTGGCGGTCTAATTTTGTCGCTTTTGGTACCATCTCAATCATTTTGTTTGTATCATCGCAAACAAAACCAGTTTTTCCATCTGCAACAACTTCTGGTACAGAACCCAAATTTATTGCAATAACGGGGGTACCAGTAGCCATAGACTCAATCATTACTAAACCAAAAGGTTCTCTCCAAGTAATAGGAAACAAAGTTGCCATTGCTTCACCCAACAGTTTGACTTTTTCTTCGTGGGAAATTTCTCCAAAATATTGAATTTGTTCGCCATCAATCAATGGTTCCACTTCTTCCCGATAATAATCAGTGTCCACCACGTCAACTTTTCCAGCCATTTTCAAGGGTAAATTATTAGCGCGAGCAATTTGTATAGCTTCTGCTGCTCCTTTTTGTGGCGAAATTCTACCTATGAAAGCTAAATAAGCAGGTTCTGCGGGTGTGCTGTAGAAGGGATAAACAGATGTGTCAATACCGTTGTAAACAGTACGAACATAATTCAAATCCAAACAAGGTTCTCGCTGCGCTTCTGAAATACTAATTAAAGGCTGCTCGCGAAAACGCCGATGTATTTTGATAGTATCGGGGAACAATGCACCATGAAGCGTATGCACGGTAGGCGTTTTGACGAAACTGCTGTAGGGAAGAGATGGGTAGCCAATGTGTGAATGAATAATATCAAAATCAGCATATGCTTTTTGATATACATCAGCGAGAATCATTTGATGATAAATGTCTGGCTCTTGAATAGAAGAGTCAAGACGTAAGGCGCGATCGTGAACTGAGTGCAACTTTGAAGAAGTAATTGAGTCTCCAGAAGCGAACAAAGTTACTTCATGATTGCGCCGAACCAATTCATCAGTAAGAAGTTTAACAATCAGTTCTATTCCGCCGTAGCGGAAGGGAGGAACCCGCTCCCATAAAGGAGAAATTTGAGCAATTCTCATGTTTCACCTACTTAGTGGGAAATAAAGCATATTAGACTCAAGCCGGATTATTGTTTTCAAAATGATGGAAAACGATAATTTGATTCAGACTGAGTAAGTATGCTGTGCCTTGCGTAGCTTAAATAGCTGCTGTATTTATTTTACAAACAAGGTTAGAGTCTAATTTTTAATTCAAACAACAATAATAATCCAACACTTTTCAATATTAAATTATTAGTTGTCAATATTGCCGAATATTTCACGATGGTAATTAGTTCACCTATTGCTTCCACTCTTTATTTAATTGACAATGTAATAACCATAGATTTCGTGTATTACTTCAAGTTAACAGTGTTTGAATAATCTTGAAATATAGACAAAGCAATATTACATTAAACATCAATATGATGCAATATACTTAATGAATTAATGTATCAGAAAGATTAGCTGCAACCTAAATATGGTTTGTATTAATCATATACAAGCTAAAATAATGCCATATAACTTTAGGAGGAAAACATCATATATATAAAAATTATACAATAATCACTGAAGACAACTAGATAGTTGCTCGGCTTAGAATGGCAATAACATTTTTGATAATCAGCCAAAATAATTGCAAAATTGACAATATCCTTAATCTTAATAAGTGAGGAGAAGGATTTAGGGATTCGGATAGATAAAACCCAGCCTTTTCAGAATATATGAAGCTTAACGAGTCGGAAATATTTTTTCAGGTATAGGAATATAGTCTTCAAAGAAGAGAATTTTAAAAATTACGTTAGCTAAAATTACTGCTGATTGATTTTCAAGTGTATTGTCTCAACACTTAATTTCCTTTCAAAATAATAATTAGTATAATTATATGCATAGATAATATTATTTTGTATAAAAAACATTATCATTGTATCTATGGTTATCTTAATAGACAATAAAATAAATTATTTAAGTAATTAAAATAGTTTGGCAATACATCGTTTTCAACTATAAAAAAGTAATATAAAAATATAATAACAAATTAAAAAAGTATCGATGAATGCAGAAGGCAAAGATAAAATATCTGATTCAATATAAGCTAATAAACTTTGCTATTTATGATGCTGATATTTGTAGATCGAGTTTATTTATATTAGGAATTGCCGCAACTGGCATATTTTCTTGTAGGGTGCTTGTACACTGACTAATTGTTAAAGGAATAATCAGGCAATCAGTGTACGGCACCAACCAGTGTTTTGTGAGAATTGCTGCCATTCCTGTATATATTGAGCTTTTCAGCTTATTTACATGAAAGTTTTTCACGGCATATTTTAGATAAATAAAATTTTTAGCCGATAAAGCAACTTGTTTTATCGAAATATCAGCAAACAGCAAGGTAGAATGTTTTCATTAGCAATCTGAGAAGGTTGCCCAAAGGCTGCGGTTAGCTGCAACTCGAGAACCGTGATTATTTGCACGGCTCTTTAAATCTATTTAATTTTGTTTACAAATTGCAACATTATGCTCAATCTGATACTCCGTTGTAGTTTGTACAATGCAGCTGTGACGTGGATTTAAATCCAGATTGTGGCGACATTACGACATTCATGAGCATTTCGACTTCCGTGCTGAGTGATTTGCTACAGGCACTACCGTACCTGCGGCCCCAAATATACTTCAAAGCTTCATTGACTGCGCTCTCCCACGCGATGGAAGACCAAGTTTTGGCTGCGACAATGGAGCAGCCTTTAGTGATTGCCAATTTTCAAAGAGAAAGATTCTACCGTCAAGAAGCTAGTCGCTATCAGAGACTAGCGCAAATTAGTAATCAAGTATACGTTTTATCTGCACCAGAAACAGATTTTAGCAGCAGTTCCGAATATTATGAAAAAGTAGCTTTTGAGCCAGAAGATGCTCTTTCTCAAGAATGGCATTTAGTAGTGATTGCTTTTAATTATGCTACTTGCTTAGTTTGCCGAGAATATCCTGCTTCCATACTTAAAAGAGAAATGTCCCCAGAAACTCCTAGTCTGGATATGGACACTGCTCGGAGATTTGAGGGAATTTGGACGGCTGAAAGAGGTGTAAGCTTGAAAGCTGCCGATTTGTTATTAGATAAAATAGTTATTTATCGTCCGGAATTAGCCGAGAAAATTGAGCAGGCACGTCAACGGTTTGGTATTGGAGAAAATTATAGTCAGAAGATAGTTGATGAAAAAAGCGAATATGCTTGCGATATCGACACTAATCCCTTCGTGCAGCGCTTAGTTACTTATTTGCAAGCCAGCCAATATAAATTACATAAAGCCTATCGCTCTATCGCCGCTAAAGCACGAAAAGAACGTTTAGTCAATTCTATAAGTACCGCAATTCGGCGATCGCTAAATCCGCGAGAAGTACTCGAAGTTGCCGTACAAGAGTTAGGGCAAAATTTGGCAGCTAGCCGATGTTTAATCTATCGCGCTCAAAGGGCAGATACTAATGCGGTTATCGAACACGAATTCCGAAGCTCCGGAATTTTATCGCTTTTAGGAAAAACCAGAGAATTACAAAAAAATCCAATATTTCAGGAAGTTGTAGAAACTGGTGAAGGTGTTTGTGTTAACGATACTCTTGAAGACTCTCGCGTGGCTAATTCTCGGGAAGTCGCTGATTTTGTCAAAACTTTTTCGATTCGTTCTTGGTTAATGGAACCGGTATGGTTCCAAGGGCGAATGTTAGGCATTATAGAATTGCAGTATTGTGGCGATAAACCCCACGAATGGCAAGCAGGGGAACAAGATTTGGTGAAAGCTATAGCGATTTCTGTGGGAGCCGCTTTGATTCAAGCTGAAGCTTACGCCAATTTAGAAGATTTTAACCAGCAATTGGAAGCATTAGATCGGACTCGTAGCAATTTAATCGCTATTACCGGGCATGAGCTGCGTACCCCGCTTTCCACAATTCAGGTGTGCTTAGAAAGTCTTGCTACCGAACCAGATATGCCTTTGGAATTACGGGAAGTTATGTTAACTACAGCACTTTCTGACTCAGAAAGAATGCGTAAATTAATTCAAGATTTTCTGACTCTTTCCAATTTAGAAAGCGGTCGAATCGAATGGCATCCAGAGAATTTGACTTTACAGGAATGTGTAGATTTAGCAATCAGTAGAATCAACGCTCGTACCAATATCGAAAGCTTGCCTCAAGTATCGGCAGAAATATCAGAAAATTTACCTTTGATTAGAGCAGATGGTGATTGGTTAGTGGAAGTGCTAGCCAAACTAATGGATAACGCTTGTAAATTTACCCCACCTGAAGGAGAAATTACTATCAAAGCGACTCGTAACGAAAATCAAATGGTTGAAGTTACAGTAGCCGATACCGGACGAGGGATAGAACCTAATCGTTTAGAAATTGTTTTTGACCGTTTCTATCAAGAAGAAGGAGCTTTAAGGCGCACCACCGGTGGAACGGGTTTAGGATTAGCAATTTGTCGTCAGATAGTCATAGGCTGGGGAGGAAAAATCTGGGCAGAATCATCTGGTAAAGATAAAGGCTCCAAATTCCACTTTACTGTACCGACTATTGAAGGAAGTCAAGAAGAAAGATTGTTGGCATCTGTGAGGAAGTAAGAGATTACCAATTACCAATTGCTCATACTCAATTTTTGTTAAAGTTCCTAACGTAATCGTAATATGACCCCGCTCGCAGTGTTACGATGCCGTAAAAACGTTGAGAGAATATTTATGGCAGAAACACTCTCTGGACAAACTCCAATATTTGGTGGCAGCACCGGCGGCTTGCTCAAGAAAGCAGAAGAAGAAGAAAAATACGCTATTACTTGGACTAGCACCAAGCAACAGGTATTTGAAATGCCTACTGGCGGCGCTGCGGTAATGCATGAAGGCGAAAACATGCTTGAAATTGCTCGTAAAGAGTACGGCATTGCTTTGGGCGCTCAATTTCGGAAATTTAAACCTAAGATAGAAAACTACAAAATTTACCGGATTTATCCCAGCGGTGAAACTCAGTACTTACATCCGGCTGATGGTGTTTTCCCCGAGAAGGTCAACGCAGGTCGCGAAAAAGTGCGTTTCAATGCTCGTAAAATTGGTGACAATCCTAGTGCTGCAAAACTTAAGTTTAGCGGTGTCGCACCTTATGACGCTCCTAATTCGTAGTTGACTGAGCCAACAGTTAACAGTTAGCAGTTAGCAGTTAACTGTTAATCAGTTTATCGAGAATTTAACAAGAAATATGGGGAATAGATAGTCAGTTGGGGCTTTTTAACTGTATGTCTTTCCCTGTATTCTCGTGTTTAAGCGATAATTAGTTAGTTACTGGTAACTGGTAATTAATAACTGATAACTAATAACTGATAACTGTTCACTGTTCACTGTTCACTGTTTTCCGGTTCAATTCCTGCGGCTCTGAGCTGCGCTGCTAATCTTTCCGCTCTTTGACTTTCTAAATTTGCTTTTTCCGAACCCCACAATAAGAGATTGCCGTTTTTATCCCACCACCGTAGCCAATAACCGGTGCGATTTTCTCTAGTTCCTTCCCATACTCCTAAAAATAGCTGCATTTGAGCAATCCAAAAACGGTTATTCGCATCATGTTTTTGGAGATGATAATGTTTTGAATCATCCAATTTATAAACTTCTATTTCACCGTTATCTGGTTCAAAAATTATGTAGTTGGGAACTTCTAAAACCTGTTCGTAAAAAAACCACTTCCCAGGAGGATAAGTCGGTTTAATTGAATATTCTCCCCCTTCTGTATCGGAAAGAAATTCCATGACAATAACGGGAATATCACCTTGGAGTTGTGGTGTGTAACTGCGTTTTACTTCTTGTCGAGGTACGGTTATTTTAGGGATGTAAGCCCAATCTGGTGCTTTTACTACCATCTTTTGATTTACCGTAGCGCAGATTCCGTAGTTGGTGGAAGTAAGGGAATTATCTGGTAATTTATTTGCAATTTCTAAACTTTCGGTTAATGCAGCAGCAAGTAAGGGTTGATTGATATTATCCACGGGTTCGTTGTCTAGAACAAAGTCTTCGGGGAGTTTTTCCCAGGTGATTTGGTAGTTGGGAGCGGTGGAAAGCATGGGGAGAGATGGCAGGGTTTTGTTTTAGTTTAGCGGTTGGGGTGTTTTATCACATCTGTTGGTATGGGAATTATATCTTTATTACAGTCTCCGGACGCAGAGGTAAATGCAGAGGAATGGGGAGGTAATTACAGGTTGATTGAGGGAGAGAGAAATTTTTAACATGAGTAGTAGAGTGGTGATCGCAAACAAAAATCATAATCCCAATTTTGTTCTTTTTTATCTGAAAACCAATAATTTTATTGTAGTTTTATTACGTCATATTTGAGCTAATCAGGGTTTATATTGAGAAGTATAAATCAGCATCCAAAAGGTTTTAATACTCCCGCAATTGATTAGCAAAACAAATTTTTATTGTTACTTCTTACCCATCCTGTTATTCCCAAGGTAGAAGAAGGGGATTATTGTATCTATATTGCTAGAGCTAGTCAGTAACCATTGCACTGTCTATTAATGGAGAAAATTGAGAGAATGGATTTATATATATGAAACAGCGTTATCCAATGGTTAAAGAAAATAGTCAATATTCTGCAATTACTCCACGACCAAAATTTTTTTCATAGAGATATAAAACCTAGAAATATTATGTCAAATATTAAAAGTTTATCGAATTTGAATCCAACTACTACGCAAAAAAAGGTTGGGTGGGATTTTTGGTGGAAGTGGTTAATAGCAAATGTTTTTGGTCTTGTGAATGGTGGTATGTTACTCCCAATTACACAATGGTTGGTGCTGCGAAACCGAGTAACTAGGTTACCCAAAACTGGTTGGTGGGTTTTGGCAACTTTTTTGGGGTTTTATGGAGGGTTGTCTGTGAGTGTTAATACTATTTTTATTATTCCGAATTTAATTACAAACCCTAACACGGTTATTGTTACTTTTACTATCTTTTCTACTTTTGCTTTAATTTTAAGCATCATGCAATGGCTTCTGTTACGACGCTGGGTTTACCAATCTCATAAGTGGATTTGGACTAATGTTATGGGGGGTTTGGCTGCTGCTATTATTTTGAATATATGGGCTGCTTCTGTGGGTAGGAGTGATAATCGATTATTTGCAGGTTTTCTTGTGGCTTTTCTTGTATACATAGGAATTACAGGATTCGTTTTAATGCGGTTGTTAAGAAATCCCATTTCAAAATAATAAAAACAAAGTTATCTAACAGAAAAAAAACTCTACAATCCTCTGCGTTTAAAATAAAAACACCAAATATTTGGGTTTAAAAATGAGCGCTTCATTAATTCCCTCAAATACTCTAAAACTAACAATCGACCTAACCGACGAACAATTTTGGCAACTATGTCAAAAAAATCAAGAGTCGAAATTTGAACGCACAGCATCGGGGGAATTATTAATAATGTCACCAACGGGAGGAGAAACGGGAAACCGCAATATTGAAATTGCATATAAACTCCAAGGTTGGAGTCGTCAAAATAATTTAGGCAAAGCTTTTGATTCTTCCACAGGTTTTAAATTACCCAACGCTGCAAATCGTTCTCCTGATGCTTCTTGGATAACAATAGAAAAGTGGGAATCTTTAACCGCAGAACAAAGACGAAAATTTTTACCTTTGTGTCCTGATTTTGTATTAGAACTTCCTTCTCCTAGCGATTTGCTGAAGAGAATACGGGAGAAGATGCAAGAATATATTGAAAATGGCGCTCGTTTGGGTTGGTTAATTAATATAGAAGGAAGACAAGTTGAAATTTATCGTCCAGGTAAAGATATAGAAATATTAGAAAACCCTACAACATTATCCGGTGAAGATGTTTTACCAGGATCCATATTCGATTTAACAACAATAATGTAGAGACGTAGCACTGCTACGTCTCCTCCAACGCATTAACAATAATCGAAAAATTAAATAAACCCCTAAACCCCCACCAAAACCTTCTCCAACAACCCCCGAAACAACCCCAACCCATCAGTATTCCCCAACATCGCATCAGCTGCTCTCTCTGGATGTGGCATCATTCCCAACACATTACCGTCACGATTGCAAATACCTGCAATATCTCTTAAGGAACCGTTAGGGTTTTCACCTTCGTAGCGAAATACAATTTGATTATTATCTTCTAGTTGCGCCAAAGTCTTATCATCAGCATAAAACTTCCCTTCACCATGAGCCACAGGTAAAATTATTTGTTCGCAATTTTGATAACCTTGAGTCCAAGGTAAATCGTTTCGCTCAATCTTTAGCGGTACTCTATCGCAGATAAAATGCAAATCTCGATTTCTAATTAAAGCACCAGGTAACAGTCCCGACTCAGTTAACACTTGAAAACCATTGCAGATACCCAAGACAAATTTACCTTGCCGTGCATGTTCGATAACAGAAGACATCACCGGAGAAAATCTAGCAATAGCACCGCAACGGAGATAATCTCCATAACTAAAACCACCGGGGATAATTACCACATCAATATCGGAAATATCTGTATCTTGATGCCAAACCATCCGAGTTGGTTGCTCAAGAATATCTCGCGTCACGTAAGCAACATCGCGATCGCAATTAGAACCGGGGAAAACAACAACGCCGAATTTCATGATTAAATCAGGTTAAAGGTCAAAGGTTAAAGGTTAAAGGTTAAAGGTCAAAGGTTAAAGGTTAAAAGTTAAAGGTCGAAAGTTTATTTAGCTATAATTTATAACTATTAATTCTTAATTCCTAACCACTAACAACTAACAACTAACCACTAACAACTAACAACTAGCTCCAATAACAGATTCGACTTCAGTTAAATCAAAGCGGTAATTTTCAATTACGGGATTTGCTAACATTTGGTCGCATATTTTGTCCAAATCTTGACGGGCTGAATTCTCGGAATCAGCGGTAATGTTCAATTCGATATATTTTCCAATTCGTACTTGTTCAACGTTGTTGTATTCCATCTGCTTTAGTCCGGATTCTACTGCTACACCAGCAGGATCTAAAACAGAAGGACGAAGAGTTACAAAAATTTTAGCTTTGTACTTAATTGGCACTTAATATCACCCAATGCTGCTCTGGGTATACTATATCTTTCTGAGGTCACTAAGGGAAATGATATTGTCCTTATCCTTCAAGTAAATTAAAAGTAGACGTACTAATAGAATTTTCGGCGTTGCTGTTATTTTAAATAGTTATATTTTATGAAACCCATACGCACCCGCAGCCAAGAGCGGATTTTAAATTTGCTCAAATCGATTAAACAAGGTATTTCCGCGCAAAATCTATACATAGAACTGCGTAATAGCAATCAAAGTATGGGTTTAGCAACAGTTTATCGTTCGTTGGATGCTTTAAAACTCGAAGGATTAGTTCAGGTAAGAACTTTAACTAATGGTGAAGCGCTGTATAGCTTAGTACAGCGAGACAAACATCATTTAACTTGCTTGCAGTGCGGTAGGTCAATTCCTATCAAACAGTGTCCGGTTCATCAACTAGAAATTGAATTAGAAGCCAAAGAAAATTTTAAAATATTTTACCACACCTTAGAATTCTTTGGCTTGTGCGACAAATGTCATGCTTCTTAGTTGTTAGTGGTTAGTGGTTAGTGGTTAGTTGTTAGTTGTTAGTTGATAACTCCTAACTCCTAACTCCTAACTCCTAACTCCTAACTCCTAACTCCTAACCGCGTTGCTGATGGTTCTTAATTTCTCCAACCATGGAATTATCAGCTTGATTTTCAGAGACGATGGAACGAATACCTTCTAAAGTACCGGGAATTGTGCGTGGATCCATAAACATGACTTTGGCGCTTTCGCTTTGTCCGATTGAAGCTCCCATGTCTAAGTAACCTAAAGCTAATAGCACTTCTAATGCTTGCTGGGCTTTAGGATTATCTTTGATTTTTTGAGCAAGAATGTCTGATGATTGAGCAATCGCATGGGCTTTGAGTATTTGCTGCTCGCGTTCTGCTTGCGCTTTAAGTACGATAGCTTCTTTTTGTGCTTCTGCTTGTAAAACTACGGCTTTTTGATTGGCTTCTGCTTCTAAAACTTGGGCTTCTGCTCTACCTCTGGAACTATTTACCGCTGATTCTCTTTCGCCTTCCGATGTTAGAATTGCTGCCCGCTTGCGTCTTTCTGCGGACATCTGTAGTTCCATTGAGTCTTGTACTGCTTTGGAAGGAATAATATCTCGCAATTCTACACGAGTGACTTTTACTCCCCAGGGATCTGTGGCAATATCTAAATCTCGTAATAAAGTTTCATTAACTTCGGTACGAGCAGTAAAAGTTTGGTCGAGTTCTAATTGTCCCATTTCGGAACGAATTTGAGTCAAGACCAAATTTACCATTGCTGCTTGAAGATTTTCTACTTTGTAGTAAGCTTTTTCCATATCAACAATGCGCCAATAAACTACAGCGTCAACTTCAATGGCAACGTTGTCGCGGGTAATACATTTTTGGGGAGGAATATCGATAACTTTCTCTCGATTAGTTTCCCGGAAAACGACTCTATCAAAGAAAGGAATCATAAAGTTAAGTCCGGGTTCTAATTTATTGTTGTAGCTACCCAATCTTTCGACTAATGCTTCGTTTCCTTGATTGATAATTTTCACGGAGCCAGCTAAAGCAGAACCACCTAAAGCTAAGGATATTAGTAAAAATAATTGTTCCATTGTCTTTTTCTCCTAGTTTTTCTTGAATTATTTTTCAAAAATGAAAATCAAACACCAACATCAAATACTGAAATTAACGAGAACTAAGAATGCAAAATATTTTCGGGCATAACAATCAAAGTTGTACCTTCGCGTCTAACTACGTAAACCCTTTGATAGGGGGCGATATAAGCGTGTTCGTCGTCACATCGCGCTCGCCAAGAATTGCCTTCGTATAAAACCCGTCCCGTTCTACCAGGGGGTATTTCTGTAATCGTTTCTGCTGAAACTGCATCCCGAATTTTTGTTTTGCGTCTTGGTGGTGAAATATACTTACGAGTAAGCAATATTAATGATGCCGAAAGCAGCAACCAGCAAAATGCTTGCAGCCATAAAGGTATTCCCAATGTAAAAGACAATAACGCCACTATAAAAGCGCTAATGCCCATCATAAAAGCGACAAAAGCAGTGGGAATAAATAATTCCGACAAACAGAAACAGGCTCCCGCTATCAGCCAAATTAAAGTGGTAAAGGGCATATAACATCCTAAAATCTACATTCAGGATAAATTGATTCGCAGTGACTAGTACACAGAAGGCTCAAGTATCAAGTATCAAAGTAATCATTTTTAACTGCAAGCTTTCTAATTACTTCAAAACTCAAGATTTGATTAAGCTTCGCGGTACTAAATTTAAATACACTTGCGTGGATAAAATTTTCTGAAAGCGAAAAATTTAAAGTTGCTCTTTTTACGGTCAATTTACGCTAAATTTTGATTACTTCTAATGGAAAACTTTTAGCAAAAAGTATACTCACTTAGTCTAGTCGAAGCTAAAATTCTTTGGCTGCTAAATGTCACTTAAATTTACGTGTTAATTTCAATTGATGGAATTTATACCTAATGATTTCGACTCAAAGGATAGTTTATTGTACGAATCCCCACTGTACGGACCCCATTAATACTGTAGGCAATCGTCTTTGTGCTAATTGTTTTACACCCTTGGTTTACAGATATGTTTGGGCTGTAGATTCTAAAAAATATAATTTAGAGCCAGGAGAAAAAATTGCTTCTCGCTATGAAGTGATTTCACCTCAAATTTGGCTGGATACTCAACCTATAGTTATACCTGAAACACAAGAACAATTACCGATAGATGTTCTGCCCTATTTACGTTTACATCAATATCAATTGCATGTTCCTCATGTCTACGGTTTTACAGGCTTGCGTCAAGACAGTGAAGATAAAATCCTATTGCTAGAAAATACACCCATTAACGATAAAGGCAGCCTGTATCCGGCAATTACCGATGTATGGGAACATTCAACTGCTGTCAGACAAGTTTACTGGTTGTGGCAAATTCTGGAATTATGGAAACCTTTATCTGACTTGGGGGTTGCGGCTAGTTTATTAGTTCCAGAAAATTTGCGCGTACAAGGTTGGCGCTTGCGTTTAGTTGAACTTATCGAAAATCCCACCGAACTATCATCTTTACAGTTGTTGGGAGAATGCTGGAGACCAATTGTAGCTATTTCTCATACAAAAGTTAACAGCCCATTAAAAAAACTTGTCAAACAGATGTGTAGCGGTGTGGTTGATTTTGATGCTATTGAAGCCAGACTAAATCAAATATTGCTATCAGCAGCAGCAGAATTACCTTTAACTTTGAAAGTATTTGGAATTACAGATAAAGGAGAACAATTAACCAGAAATGAAGATAATTGTTTTCCGACAATTCAAGATGCTCAAGAAGATTCTTTATTACCCAAAGTATCTCTTGTATGTGATGGTATCGGCGGACATGAAGGTGGTGAAGTTGCTTCCGCATTAGCCGTACAGTCAGTAAAGTTGCAAATCAAGGCTTTACTTGTTGAAGTTGCACAGCAATCCGAAATCGTATCCCCAGATTTATTAAAACAGCAAATTGAAGCCAGCTTACGAGTTGTAAATAATTTAATTTGTAACGCTAACAACCAGCAAAAACGCGAAAAAAGGGAACGGATGGCTACAACGCTGGTAATGTCGGTACAGATACCCCAAAGTGTAACTACTACCGCCAATTGGCGTTCGGAAAATGCCTGCGAACTTTATTTAGCAAGTGTTGGAGATAGTCGCGCTTATTGGATTACTCGCAACTATTGTCAGTTACTTACGGTTGATGATGATGTTGCCAAGCGAGAAGTACTTCACGGACGTAGTCTGTATCGTAAAGCATTACAGCGTCCCGATGCTACAGCCCTTACTCAAGCATTAGGTACCAAAAAAGGCGAATTTCTTCACCCCCAAGTCAAACGATTTATTTTAGAAGAAGATGGAATATTGCTATTGTGTTCCGACGGTTTAAGCGATAACAATTTAGTCGAACATTACTGGCGCGATTATGCTTTACCAGTATTAACCGGTGAAGTTTCCCCCCAAGAAGCTGCTGATTCCTGGATTAAATTAGCCAATCAAAAAAACGGACATGACAACATTTCGGTAGTAATTACTCATTGTCGCGTTATTCCAGACTATTTAGCAATAGTAAGTCCTAAAGCATCTGATATAGAAGTGTTGGAAGGTGAACCAGAAGAGCCAGAAGAAGAATTGGCAGAAAGTTCCCAAGCGCTGCTAGACTTACGAATCCCTGATGACGAGCCCGTTACAAGTACAGAATTACCAACAGCGAAGAAAAAACAATCGCGCAATCCCGTTGCATTAATTGGGGGATTGCTGCTGTTCCTTTTAGTAGGTACAGCATTAGGATTGCTTGTATGGTGGTTGACTAATCCTAAATCGTTTAATGCAACCTGCAAACAACTTCCGCAAGATGTACGGAGAATTTGTCCTCCCTATTGAGGAGAGGGGGAGAGGGGGATTGGGCATGGGGGATAGAGAGACAAGGGGACAAGGAGAAATATACATTTTAAACTCCTAACTCTTAACTCCGAACACTGATTAAATGGATTACGCTGATTCCACGGAAATTGTTTATTAGCTCCTAACTCCTAACTCCTAACTCCTAACTTAATAATTCATTACTTTTCCCTTTAGGAGGATGCCCAATTCAAAATCCTTATCGTTGTACTAGTTGACCTAAGTCAACTTTTGGAGTGAAGATATAGAGATGGGAACTCTTGCTTTCATGTGAGAAGAGTTTTGTATTGGGCTTCTATACCGCATTTATAAAGCTAAAACAAAATTTAAAGTGGCAAGCAGTCTATATTTTGATAAAAAACAATTCATTGAGGGATAGCCGTGACGACTGTTGTGGACAACCAAAAGTTAGACGTAAATAGTGATATGAAAGTTGGCGATCGCGTCCGTGTAGTTGAATCTGTAGTAGTTTATCATCACCCCGAACATCGCGGTGAGGCTTTTGATATCAAAGGCTTAGAAGGGGAAGTATTTAATATTGCTACCGAATTTAAAGGAAGACCGGTTAGTGCAAACTTACCAATTCGCGTTCAGTTTACTAAAAAATTTAAAGCTCACTTACGTACTACAGAACTAGAAAAAATCTCATAACTGACATTTAGCTTCTGCGGCGAAACCAATGAAATATGTTTAGTTCGCCGCGCATTTTTTTAAGTTCTTCACGATTACTTTTAGCCGTATCATAATACCATTCGCAATAACGACTAAATTCCGAGCGCACTTCAACTTCTCGGTAAAATTGATGTGTAGTTTCATTGACAGCAATAGTTTCTTCTATTTGAGATGAGCCAGATGGAACTATTCTTTGTAATTCTTGAGACATATTTATAAAACTTAATTGTTAGCCTAATTGTTAGATAACTGCTTGTTGCTAAGTGGTTAGTATTAAACCACTGATAACTGTTAACTGTTCACTGATAACTGTTAACTGTTCACTGTTAACTGTTAACTGTTAACTGATAACTGATAACTGTTCACTGAATCAAACCCAACCACGCAAACGATATATAACCATACCAATATATTCTTTCAAAGCAATAGTAAAATTATCAAGATTTTTGCTGTCTGGCAAAATATTTAAAATTGCTCCTTTAGGAGTGCTAGCTAATTCTTGAATTTCACCTTCAGTAATCAAAAAATCGGTAGGCGTTGGAATAGCTTCAATCTCTTGATGTTTGAAAATTGCTAGGGAACGCGGCATGTGCATAGCTGATGTAACTAATAGTATGCGGTTTATATTACGTTCTAAAAGAATTTTTTTTACATTTACAGCATTTTGATAAGTATTAAGCGAATCAGGATCTTGTAGAATATCTTGCTGTTTAACTCCCATAAATACAAGTAATTTGGCAATATCTTCTGATTCTGGTGTACCACCACCCCGCCAATGTATACGACCACCACTAACAATAATTAAAGGCGCTTTTTCTTCCCGGTAAAGTTGAGCCGCATAAAGAACGCGATCGCCAGCTTCGCTTAAGTCTACATTTGTTCGCGGTTGGTAAGCAGATTTAGTCGCACCACCCAAAACTACAATTGCTTCTGCTGTGGGAATTTCTGCCAATGGAATATTTTGCCATTCTAGAGAGCGTACTAAAAACCGGGAAACCCAAGCATTAGAGCTAAAAAGCAATACAAATAATGCTAATGCCATAAAAAACGCCGCCATGCGCGGTCGTTTCCAAATAAGCAGAAACGCTAAAAAACTACAAATACAAGCAAATCCAAGGGGATAGAAAAATAAGGGTAATAGTTTAGAAAGATATAAGAACATGAATCTGTAAGTTATGAGTAGTTAGTTAGAAGTTAGAAGTTAGGATTTAGAAGTTAAAAATCAAGAAATAATTATGAGTTGCTTACTGCCATTTGATGCAAAACCAAGGGTCAGAATTTCTGCTCTCCGGTCAAAATTGGTTTGTGACAACGTCAATTTTGAATTTACAACCTAGCTTTTACGAGCAAACAGTTTTTGACAAGCAGAGCAAGATACAAGTTTTGAGTGAATAACTGCTCGCTTTTAACTCTTACCTCTTAATGATTAACTTCTAAGTCTTAACTTTTAACAACCAACTTTCGGTTACTGTTCCCAAAACTTAATATTGATTCCACGATTGCGACGGTAACGACGGGTAGGTCTTCTGCCTCGATGCGAATTAATTCTCAAAGAGGGAGAAATTAAGTCGTCTTCGCTTTCTGTATCTCGTTGAATCTGACTTGATACTTTAGTAACAGTTGGTTCCTTGCTTCCCCACCAAGCAAAAATAAAGCCTCCGCTTAAACCAGCTAATCCGCCAAGCAAAATACTCATGGGTGCTTCGTAACCTAAAAGTAAAAAGCTGAGTAAGAAAAATAACCAGTATTTAAGCCCAGCATCTACACCATCGGAAGATGCTACAGTTTCGGGATGAGGACCGGTTCTTGTGGATGTTGTAAATAAACCTAATCCTAACCCACCTAATACTCCTAGGAAGACACTTAGTCCCACTCTTCCAGAAGAGAGGAAAAATATAAATGCCAAAAATGTTCCGAATATTAGTTGAGAGATAAAGATTTGAGAGACAGGTAAAAAATTACCAAAACTTTTTTTTGCCATAATTCGGCTATTGGCTAATTACTTGCTTTAATTGTGCATCTCGCGATTGAGTTGTATCTAAAATTTTAAGATATAACTTTTCAAAGTCGGTAAATGGTTCCGCTGCTTCCATCTGTGATGGTAGCAAATCGGCAGTAGAATCTGCTACGTCACCCTTACACTTGACAATACGTTGTTGCAATACGGACATTGGTGCAGTGCAGTAAACAATTTTCAAGGGTATTTGGTTTTGATTTGCTTTTTCAATTACCTTACCTCTTAATTGTTGTTTATCGTATTTTGCATCCAAAATGACTGAAAAACCCAAACTAGCTAACATAATTCCTAATTCCATCAGTTTGGAATAAGTTTTTTGAGTCATTTGTACTGTATATAATTCATCACCTCCTCTTTGCAACAAGGGAATTCCTGCTAAATGCTTCCGAATTGCATCCGGAGGCAAATGAACAGCTCCGATTTTTTCAGCTAAGTAGCGGGCTGTAGTACTTTTACCAGAACCTGATAAACCAGACATTAAAATTAATTGTCCTTGAGTTGGTTTGGTATATTCCCAAGCTTGCTTGTAGTAACTAGCAGCAGTTGAACTTGCTTGTTGTTTTGCACAGGGGGGTAAAACCCTGGGTGCATAATCTGCTCAATTACTGCCCGAATAGAACCCCTACTCATTTTTTTACTTGGCGTACAACTTTAACTTAGTTATAGATACAAAAAAACCAGGAGTTCAACCCCTGGTTTTTAAATTTAATAAAGTACAGTTTAACTAGTTGCAGCTTGGCCTTCTGCTTCAGTTCCACCTTCACCTTCTGTATTTGCACTGACTTGAGGAGGTAAAACGCTAACAACAACTTCTTCCGATTCTGCTGTTAATGTTACGCCTTTGGGTAATACAATTTGATTAACGTGTAAACTGTCTCCAACCTTCAAGTTACTAATATCAATATCTATTGAATCTGGGATATTCTCTGGCAGACAGTTTAGCTGCATTTGAGTAATGACAGTATCTAATATACCGCCTTCTTGTTTCACACCAACTGAGTCGCCAACAAAGTTGAAAGGTACTTCTACGGTCATTTTACCGTGACCTGCAACAGCAAAAAAGCTGAGATGATAAGGCTTACCTGTAGCTGGATGGGCTTGAACTTCTCGTAATAAGGTTTGTCCCTCCCAAGGGATATCGGCAACTTTCAAATCAATTAAGGTATTGTTTACCGAAGCTTTTCTGAGCAAGCGTTCGACGGTTTTAGTCTCAACTATCAAAGAAATAGATTCTGTGCCTTTATGACCATATAAATTGGCAGGAATTTCTCCAGAACGTCGCAAAGCTTTTGTTTTGCTTCCTTCTGGCCGCTTTTTGCATTCGACCGTCATTTCCATAGTTTTGCTTTAATTAATTACGGGTGAGTTTACAGTTGAAGCTGGGCAGTCTTTTAAACTGCACCTCTAAAATATACAGACAAAGAAAATATTGTACCTTATACAGTCTCTAAAGAAACAGGGGTACCATCAGCTTGTAGCAAGGCTCGCTTTGGTCCGTGAATTGGATCTTCAACAATTATTGTTTGATCGCGACTCGCACCCAAGGAAACAATCGCAATCGGAACTTCAACTAATTCTGCCAAAAATTTCAGATAATTGAGCGCCTGTGGTGGCAAATCTTCTAAACTACGACAATCACTTGTCGATTGCTGCCATCCCGGCAAGGTTTTGTAAATTGGGCGACACCGTGCGAATCTTCTGGAACTGGTGGGAAAATGTTCGGTGCGATTAGCGGAGCTAGACCCCTCCGGGGTATCGCCATCAATTTCGTAAGCAACACAAACTTTGATTTCTTCAAGTCCATCAAGAACATCTAGTTTAGTAATTGCCAAGCAGTCCATACCGTTGATGCGTACTGCATAACGACCAATAACTGCGTCAAACCAGCCACAACGCCGCTTGCGTCCAGTAGTTGTACCAAATTCTGCCCCAATAGAACATAGCTGCTCTCCGATTTCTCCAGAAAGTTCGGTAGGGAATGGTCCTTCTCCAACTCTAGTAGTATAAGCTTTAGCTACACCGATTACTCGGTCAATGGCAGTTGGTCCCAAACCTGTACCAACACAAGCCCCACCTGCTACTGGGTTCGAGGAAGTAACAAAAGGATAAGTTCCGTGGTCTAAATCTAAGAGAGTACCTTGTGCCCCCTCGAATAAGATATTTCTTCGTTCTCTAATCGCTTGGTAAATTTCCAAGGAAGTATCGACAACATAACCACGCAAGCGCTCTGCGTATCCTAAATATTCTTCAATTACAGCAGAAACATCTAATGGTGGTAAGTCATAAAGCTTTTCTAGAATGACGTTTTTGTAATTAATCGTCCATTCTAGCTGTTCGCGCAACCCTTGAGGGTT
Organism: Cyanobacteria bacterium J06633_8; assembly: GCA_039820645.1. GTDB lineage: Bacteria > Cyanobacteriota > Cyanobacteriia > Cyanobacteriales > Nostocaceae > Rivularia. Next base: position 25,145 of record JBCBPQ010000054.1, read on the forward strand.
CATTAAATCCAACATCCGAATACCCGTGCGCTCGGACTTATCAGCATAAGTCGGACCGATGCCTCTACCTGTAGTACCGATTTTATGACTACCCCTCCGTTCTTCCGAAGCTTTATCAATCAATCGGTGATACGGCATCGTAACGTGTGCCGTTTCGGAAATTAACAAATTGCTTGTAGAAATATTTAAATTTTCTATTTGATCTAATTCCGCCAGCAAAACTTGCGGATCGATTACAGTTCCAGAACCAATAATACACTTGGTATCTGGATACAAAATACCAGAAGGGATCAGGTGCAGCTTAAAGGTTTGACCTTTTACTACAATTGTATGCCCTGCATTTACCCCACCTTGGTAACGCACGACAACATCTGCGGAGCGGCTGAGTAAATCGGTTATTTTTCCTTTTCCTTCGTCGCCCCACTGGGCACCTATAACAATGACGTTAGCCAAGAGATTTTATTAATAATTCGGTTTTCACAAATGATTATTATCCACACAATTTGCAAGAGATGTCAAGGCTATTGGGCAACATTATTAAAAAAACTTAATTGCTTATAAATCTGTGACAAAAGTAACATTTTATTTCACCGAAAATGATTCCTGTACTACACTTTTAAATTTTATTCCTGGTAAAATAATTAACAATTTAATTATGTAACTATTTGAAAGATACTTTCTAATCAGTTGTTGTCAAAGATTATTTTCGTTTAGCAATGTATCCAATATGTATAGATGAGGCGTAGATTTATATATAGTTTATCTATCATAATAATTTTTAGTATAAACTTTTCCTTCAAGGAGGGATTGGTAGCTTTAAAAAAATATTTCATAAAATCATGTCATTTACTATATGAGATTATTTCTCAATAGCTTGATATATGTTTACTTGAGTAAGAAGCATTCATTATTGAGTATTTTATCCTAATCGTTTGACAGTTATTACTTGAATGCGTTCTGACAAAATTAAACAATAATTAAATTTATTAAATAATAATTTATAATATATCTTATTTTTAACTATTATTTCCTGATTATTTTGAAAACACAAGTAATTATGATGATGTATTTTTGACAAGTATTTATATATATTTTTTAGTTTAAAAACACTAGATATTATGAAAGCATTTAGCCTTAAAAAATTAAGAATATTATTTTTGTTGGCGCTTTTTATTGTGTTTGCAAATGTAGTTATTTTATATAGCAATACTATTGGGATATATTCAAAACAACAAAGTGTAAGTAATTCAAGTGAAATTATTATTCAGCTTGAAAAAACGCTTTCAGAATTTAAAGAAGCTCGAACAGCGCGTTATAATTATTTGACATCAACTAATACAGATTATTTAAAAACCTACCTGAATTTGCGAAAAAATATTGATATAAATATCCAAAAATTAAAAGAATTAACTGCTTTAAATTATCAGCAAAAAAAACAAATATTATTGCTGGAGAATAAAATTAGCCATCAACTAAAAATATTTGGGGAAGAAATAGATTTAAATCGATATAAACGAGCAAATGTGGCAGATAAATTTGCTTCAAAAAATGATATAGAGAAGCAGATTAAAGCTATCGAAGATAGAGAAAAAGAATTTTTTTTGGAGCTAAAACTAATATCACAGTTTAGCTTTCGTAAAGCAGTATGGGCATTCTTGATTGCTGGTTTAATCAATTTAGGATTGGTAACACAACTTTACTATCTGCTCAAAGATTACATAGTCAGACTAAAAACAACAGAAATTGCTTTACGACAAAGCAAAAATCGCTTGCGAGCAATAATAGACGCAGAGCCAGAATCGATAAAACTAATACATAAAGATGGTACTCTTCTAGAAATAAACGCTTCCGGAATAAAAATGATGGAGGTTGAATATGCCGATCTTCTAATTGGTAAATCAGTATATAAAACAGTTGCGCCAGAGCATCAAAAAGCATATAGATTAATGCATGAAAGCGTTTGCCAAGGTAATAAAGAAACTTTAGAATTTGAAACTATTAGTTTTAACGGTACTCGTCGCTGGATGGAAACCCATGCAGTACCATTACAAACTGAAAATAATAACGGTTTTTTGCATTTAGCCATCACTCGCGATATTACCCAACGTAAAGCTTCAGAACAAAAACTTCAAGAACAAGCAGCGTTATTAGATGTAGTTTCCAACGCAATTTTAGTCAAAGATATTCAAAATAGAATTTTATATTGGAATAAAGGTGCTGAAAATATTTACGGTTGGCAGGCATCTGAAGTTTATGGTCAAAAATCATCTCAATTGCTACACAAAGAACACTCTTCAGTACAGGATGATGCATTATTAAGCGTGATTAATTCTGGACAATGGCAGGGAGAGTTATATCAAGTAACCAAAGATGGTAAAGACATTATTGTCAAAAGTCGCTGGACTTTATTGCGAGATGATAAAGGACAACCAAAATCGATTTTGGCAGAAAATACAGAAATTACTCAGAAGAAACAACTAGAAACTCAACTTCTAAGAAGCCAGCGTGTAGAAAGTATCGGCACTTTAGCAGGCGGTATTGCTCACGATCTCAACAATGTTTTAGCACCTATATTAATGTCGGTGCAATTATTAGAAAGAAAATTAGACGAACCTCAGCATTTACGATTACTCAGAACTTTAGAAAATAATGCTCAACGCGGTGCTAGTTTAATTAAACAATTATTGTCATTTGCTAGAGGAATTGAAGGCAAACGCACTCTTATTCAAATAAAATATCTGATTAGAGAAATAGAGCAAATTATTAGAGAAACATTTCCAAAATCAATTCAATTAAATTTAAATATACCTTCAAACTTGAATTACGTTTGTGGAGACACCACTCAACTACATCAGGTACTAATGAATTTAGTGGTTAATGCCCGCGATGCCATGCCACATGGGGGTAAACTCGAAATTTCTGCCGCGAATATCTTAATTGATAAATATTATACCCAAACAAATATCTACGCCAAAATTGGTGCTTATATCGTAATCACTGTAGCTGATACAGGGGTGGGTATGCATCCAGAAATTCAGGAACGGATTTTTGAACCATTTTTTACTACCAAAGAAGTAGGAAAAGGTACTGGATTAGGTCTTTCTACTGCTTTGGGTATTGTCAAAAATCACGGTGGTTTTGTTAATGTTTACAGCGAATTAAATAAAGGTACTATCGTTAAAATTTATTTACCCGTTCAAAAAGGCGACGAAACAAACTTTTCCTGTTGCGATGAATCAGAAGACTTGAATGGTAATGGTGAATTAATTTTAGTCGTTGATGATGAACCAGCTATTCGTAAAATTACTAAATCATCTCTGGAAGCATATGATTACCGCGTACTAACAGCATCTAATGGAATCGAGGCTATAGAAATTTATGCTAAATATCAACAAAACATAAATTTAATTTTACTGGATATGATGATGCCTGAAATGGATGGTGAAACTACTATCGGGATGTTAAAAAAAATCAACAGTCAGGTAAAAATTGTTGCTATTAGCGGCTTGGTAATGAATTACAATACAGATTCTCAATTAAATCTTAACGTCAAAGCATTTATGTCAAAACCCTGTACTGGCAAGGAGCTGCTGCATACAATAGCTAAGGTTAACAGGGAATTTAGATAGACTTCACAAAAAAATTTATTGAGTATATATTTTTTTGCTGTTTGTTTTTGTTAATATTAATAAAATTTTTAGTACGAAATATCAATTATGGCTTTATACGCTGAATTGCATAGACATTTGGGCGGTTCGGTTGTACCCCGGATTTTATGGGGATATTTCGAGCGTCATTCCAACAAGCTAGTCAAAGATTTTCAGAATTATCAAGAATTTGAAGAGTTTTACACCAAACCGCGCAATACCTTAGAAGAGTATCTAGAGTTGCATACTTTAGTTGAAAGCGTGCAAACCGTAGAAACTTTACCCTATTTTATTTATCGTTTGGTACGCGGTGCATACATTTTTGAAAATTTAGCTTATTTGGAACTGCGCTACACCCCTTACCTGCGAACTCCAGAAAATTTAAGTCAATCCCAGAGAATTGACAAGATGGCGGAAATTGTAAACGTAGTAGGTAAAGCTAGCAAGGTTAACGAATATCCGATTGTTGCCAGTCAAATTTTGTGTATGCACTCGCGTCTTCCCTATGAGGTGAATAAAGCGATTGTAGACTTAGCGGCTCAAAATAGACAGTATGTATGTGCTGTAGACGTAGCAGGAGGAGACAGCGCTTATGCCGAACGTATGGACGAATGGACAAAGCTTTACGAATATGCTTTATCTGTTGGTTTAAATACTACCGGACATGTTTATGAAACCAAAGATGGGTGTCATCCAGATTTATTGCCCTATTTAATGCGAATTGGACACGGTATCCAGATTCCCTTGCAAAATCCAGATTTACTTAAAGATGTGGCAAGAAGAGGACAATGTTTAGAAGTATGTCCGACAACTTACATTAAAACAGGCACCTTGGAAGATATCCGACAATTAAAATTGGTGTTTGAGCGTTGTTTTGATGCAGGAGTCGATATCGCTATTTGTACTGATAATGCCGGGTTACATAACGTGCGTTTACCATTTGAGTACGAAAATCTTTTAACCTACGATGTTATCAGCTTTGAAATGCTAAAAGCTTGTCAGGATGCCGCTTTCCGTCATGCTTTTGCTTGGCCATACGGAGGCGAACGTCCGGCAGTGTTGTTAAATGATTTACTCCATCCTCAATCTCAAAAAGCTGTAATGGCTAATAGATAATTGGGGAATAACGATAGGTGATTAGTTCAAAAGTGATTTTGTTGCAGCGAGTGGATTTTTATTTTTTAGTGAAGAGTGAATTAAAGAAAGCCAATTTCAATTTCTACTTGTAATGATTGAATATTTCCAACTCGATGGATAAGCCGGTGTTCGGTTGGCAATATGTCTTGAGTAAATATTTTCATCCATATATTTTAAAAGCTTTGGTTTACCAATTCCTTCAAATGGATTTTCCATTACAGCACTAACCAAATCTAAGATTTTCCAGGCAACCTGAAAATTTAGCTTAAACCAACAAGCTAAATTTTCTTTAAAACTAGCGATCTGTCCCAGAAGTTTTGAGGGGAAATTTATTTATACACAATAGCGTCTCCCCCTAAATATTTGGCGCTAAAGCGCAACTACGAACAAAGCCAGGGCTGTAATTCTTCTGAATGCGACGCTAATGTTTCATTTAGACAGCAGCAATTTACGATAGTTCATTCTTGATTTTGTTTGCTTAGTTCTTATGAATCAATTTAATGATTTAAAATAAAATACATTAAGACTATGTATAACCACTAAAAGTAAAAGTAATTTATGTTTTTATTTTTAAGGTGAAAGCCTTGTAATACGATAAAAATAATCGAATAATCAGCGATTAGTGGTTAAATTAAAAACAAAATAAATATTTTTATCTAGGTATAAATAAAATCATTACAAATCATTTAAAATAATGAATTTCTATTAACAACTACAATAAAACATGGTTGTGCGGTAGAGTAATTTGTATCCTTGCCAACAGTGTACGTTATGGCATCTACTATCCAAGCTCTACCCTCAGAACTCGTACATCTGATTGCAGCCGGAGAGGTAATTGATTCTTTTGCTTCGGTGGTACGGGAATTGATCGAAAATTCCTTAGATGCAGGTGCGACAAGGATTGTAGTTTCTGTGTACCCCCAACAGTGGCGGGTACGAGTGGCGGACAATGGTTGTGGAATGAGTTTAGAAGACTTGCAGCAAGCAGCAACCGCTCATAGCACTAGCAAGATTCGGTTGACTAAAGATTTGTGGAAAATTAATAGTTTGGGTTTTCGTGGTGAAGCACTCCACAGTTTGACAACCTTAGCCGATTTAGAAATTATCAGTCGTGGATCGAATCATCCCCAAGGAAAAATAGGCTCTAACGGTTGGCGGATTGTATATGGCGATAAGGGAGAACCTTTAGTTATGGAAGCCGCTGCCATCGCGCCGGGAACGGTAGCTGTAATTTCTAACTTGTTCGCTAATTGTCAAAACCGCCGTCAAGGTTTACCTTCAATCGCCGTACAAATGAAAGCAGTGCAAGCAGTAATTCAACAAACTGCTTTGTGTCATCCCCAGGTAACCTGGCAAGTTTGGCAAAATGAACGGGAATGGTTTGCTATTTATCCTAGTGGCAATATCAAGGAAACTCTTTCTCAATTCTTGCGAAGAGTCCATCCATCAGATTTACAAGACTTAAAAGTTGAATTAGATAGTGGCAATTCTTCTCTATCATTAGTTATCGGATTACCAGATAGATGCCACCGTCATCGTCCCGATTGGGTAAGAATAGCCGTAAACGGACGCATGGTTAAATGCTCCGAACTTGAACAAACAGTCCTCGCAGCATTTTACAAAACATTACCGCGCGATCGCTATCCAGTTTGTTTTCTACACTTATCTGTTTCGCCAAATCAGATTAACTGGAATCGCAACCCCGCAAAAAGCGAAATTTACCTCAACCAATTGGATTATTGGCAAGAACAAATTGCTCAATCGATTGAGAAAGCATTTAGTATTAATTGTTCCAGCATTAAGGAATCTTTGCACGTTACGCGAGTCAGTAAACTAATCAAAGCCGCAGAAGCTAAAAGCGGTTACAACTTCAACCAGAGAAATTCTCCAGAAAATAACCTTACAGAAAATGGTAATTTTAATCAAACTAATAATCCTCAATTCAAACCGCAAATTGCAACGCAAGGGCAAAATTCTCCTTTTTCCACTTCCATTCCTTTAAAAGCAGTCGCTCAAATCAACAAAACCTACATAGTAGCCGAACATCCCACAGGAATGTGGTTGATAGAACAACACATAGCTCACGAACGAGTTTTATACGAACAAATTTGCGAACATTGGCAATTAGTAAAATGCGAACCACCGATAATTCTTTACCAACTATCCCCAGAGCAAATAGAACAGTTACAGCGAATTAACTTAGAAATAGAACCTTTTGGCGAACAACTATGGGCAATTCGTACAGTACCCGCACTCTTACAACAGCGCGAAGACTCTGCCGAAGCGATACTAGAACTTAGCAAAGGAGGAGACTTAAAAACCGCCCAAGTAGCCGTAGCTTGTCGCAGCGCAATTCGTAACGGCACAACCTTGAGCCTACCGCAAATGCAGCAATTAATAGACCAATGGCAGCGTACCCGCAACCCCCGCACTTGCCCCCACGGAAGACCAATTTATTTATCCTTAGAAGAATCAGCCCTAGCTCGCTTCTTTCGTCGTAACTGGGTAATCGGAAAATCCCACGGAATTTAAACAGTTAACAGTGAGCAGTTATCAGTGAGCAGTTAGGAGGCACCCAGGCGCGGAGTTAATAAACAATTTCCGTGTAATCAGCGTAATCCATTTAATCAGTGTTCGGAGTTAGGAGTTAGGATTTAAGAGTTAGGAGTTGGAAATTAAGAATTTTCTACCCCCTCTTCCCCCTCTACCCCCTCTTCCCCCTCTCCAAAAAAAATGAGTGCAGAAATTATTTGTGTCGGTACAGAAATGCTACTGGGAGATATTCTCAATAGCAATGCTCAATATTTAGCTCAGCAATTAGCTCAATTAGGTATTCCCCATTTCTATCAAACAGTTGTTGGTGATAATGTTGATAGGATAAAACAAGTTATTGAAATTGCTAGTCAAAGAGCCGAAATTCTTATTTTTACAGGGGGTTTGGGACCAACTCCTGATGACTTAACTTGCGAAACCATTGCCGATTATTTTGGTTCTCGGTTAATCGAACGTCCCGAAGTTATCGAAGATATTACTAAAAAATATAAAGCCAGAAATCGCGTTATGAGCGCGAGCAATCGCAAGCAAGCTTTAATACCTGAAGGAGCAGACATATTACCCAATCCTACGGGTACGGCTCCCGGTATAATTTGGCAACCGCGTCCCAACTTGACCATTTTTACCTTTCCTGGTGTACCTTCGGAAATGCATAGGATGTGGGAGGAAACTGCTGTTCCATACCTAAAAAGTCAAGGTTGGGGCAAACAAATCATTTATAGTCGCATGTTGCGTTTTTGGAACGTTCCCGAATCGGCTTTGGCTGAAAAAGTTTCTGCTTATCTGAATTTACCCAATCCGACGGTAGCCCCTTATGCGAGCAAGGGACAAGTAAAATTACGAGTTTCAGCAAAAGCGAGTTCGGAAGCTGAAGCTGAAAGCTTGATTTTACCTGTTGAAAAACAAATTAAAGAAATAGCTGGCTTGGATTATTTTGGATCTGATGATGATACTCTTGCTTCGGTTGTTGGAGATTTATTGCGAAAGTCGGGAGAAACGCTTTCGGTGGCAGAATCTTGTACCGGTGGAACTTTGGGAGGAATGTTAACCGATATTGCAGGAAGTTCTGATTATTTTTGGGGTGGAATAATTTCTTATGATAATTCCGTCAAAATTGGAATGTTGGGGGTTAATTCAGAAGATTTAGATAAATATGGTGCTGTAAGTTCCATAGTCGCGGAACAAATGGCTGTAGGTGTGAGAAAACAGCTAAATACAACTTGGGGATTGAGCATAACTGGGATTGCGGGGCCTGGTGGAGGTTCGGAAACTAAGCCAGTGGGTTTAGTTTATGTGGGTTTAGCGGGAGTTTCAGGAGTGGAAAATTTTGAATTCCGATTTAATCCCGTGCGAGGTAGAAGTTTGATTCGTCACTTTAGCGCTTGTAATGCTTTGGATAGTTTGCGGAGGAAGTTGATAGTTGGTAATGGGTAATGGGTAATGGGTAATTGGTCAATTTGACCGCTAAAATTATTAAATACAAGCACAAATATCTCTGTATTCTTTTGAACTATTAGTTTGTGATTAACCTAAATAATACAAATATGATTCCAAAAATTGTGAATCAAACTGCTGGAAAATGGGTATTTGATAAGCTGTTGTGCATTTTTAATGCACAATACTCTTGGAAGAAGGAAGAAGGAAGAGGGAAGAAGGGACAAGAGTTGTAGCCATTAATCAATGTCAAATTAATATATAAGTTAAATGCGTAGCAGCTTAACTTAGCTAATATTATTTCAGAATCATTGTGGGTTGATATAGAAGAAGATTTTGGTGATATCAATTTAAAATAGTATAAATTTTAAACTTAGTATCAAATAAATAGCGAGAAATGCAGGAATTTTCAATAAGTCTAAGTCAAAACAAATAGATTCAAAATAGTTGCATATGAGAGCTATACTAAGTAAGTCTGTTGATAGCCAAAGCTGATTTCAATCACCGGAACAAGAGAAAATGTGTAAGTCAAATTATACAAAATTAGTAATGCATAATACTGATTAAGCTGTTGAGAATTCAACATTTTAATTAAAATTCTAAAGTGATGAGAATGAGTAACTTGATTTTTTTATACATCGTAATTGTCTAAATAGATAAATATAAATGTATAAATCATCAAATTTTTCTACCCTATCTCTATAAATCAATAACCAAAATCACTTTGAAATTGTTATTCTGTATACTAAATTCTGTAACTAAGAGAAAAGATTTGTAGCGACTTTACCTTTAAGCCCTTTCTCTCGAACAAAAAATTTAGAAAGGCTGAGGTTTACTTTGATTTTTGCTTAATGTGGATTTGTAAGCTGGTAATAACATTCGTTATTTCTATAATTATTTTTTCTTGTAAGTAAAATAACCTCTAATCCAGTGATATCAAGCTTTTGAGCTATTTAATGATTCACTGATATTAAACATTTTGTGTTTCATCATCAGCATATTTAATCTCTAGGAGGTTGCTGAGTAGTTCACAATTTGTTACAAAAAGACAAAGAACTTCTAGTAACCTGTACTCAAAATGTTTGGCGGACTTACTGGTTTTAAAGATTCTAAAGGCAGCGACTGGGGCGAGCAGATGCTCAATACTGTTGC
>JBCBPQ010000055.1:0-34408 GCA_039820645.1 Cyanobacteria bacterium J06633_8
CCAAGCTACATTACAGAATGTAAATTACCCTCAAACCCTTATTCCTATTGCAAGACAGCAAGACAGCCTATTGCCTTATCCCAATTACTATTTTCAATGCCAACCTACTTAAGTGTTTTTTCTCAAACAGAATAAATATAATCACAAATATTAAACTAAACTCAACTAAACTAAATTAAATTAAAATCAATACATCTACCACAAAAAATGAAATCATCACCTATCGCAACTTGTACTAAGAAACTTACGAATATTAAAAACAATAGCGTCATTAACTGGACTTTACTTGAAGATTTTAATGTTGTATATGAATCACTTTGTGCGGAAAATAATGTTTATCGCCAACAAAAAATGTGTTTTGATGATTTACCATTACAAATAAAAGTGATGATAGCGAAAGAAGCAATAAAAAGTACTACATTCAAGAATTTAGAACCAAACGAACAATTTAAATTAGTGCTTTTAGCCGTGAAGGAATCAGCTATCAACTCATGGTTATAGTTATAAAATGCATATGTTAATCACTAGCAAATTTGCCTAATCAACTACAAATATTAAATTGTTAAATTATCATTTAAGCAGAATAAATTCAAAAAATAAATACTAAAAATAAATTTAATCAACCGTAAATCAATTAAAAAATTGACAATTAACATTTCGTCTGCTCTATTGGAATATAACTTTCATATTAGCTGAAGGCTTAATATATAAGTGCTTATACTTATGATGATGAATATAACGTAAATCTATAGTAATCCTATATGAGTAGTGAGGAAGATAGGTGTCTCTATTCACGGTTTTCTAAAAAACCGGGTTTCTCAAATCTCACAAATTATTTATAAATGTTATAGCAACGATTGTTGAAGAATAAAAAATAGAAGATTTACAGACAAATTTGATAAGTCACAATATTGTCACAATTAACATAACAATATGTTAAGTAGTTCCCATAAAATTATAAATTCTGCTAAAACTATGAACTTTGCACTAGACATGAAATCATTACCTATTGTATCCTGCGGTAAAAACCAAACTAATTTCAAGTATGGAACGATTAAGAAATGGATTCTGTATGACAACTTTACAGTTAAATATGAATGGTCTTGTTCTGAAAAAAATAACTCTTGCAGAGAAGAAATAAAGTTTGAAAATTTGCCGTTAGAAATACAAATGATGATAGCGAAAGCAGCGATTAAAAGTCCTTTTCTGAAGAATCTGGAATCTGAAAAACAGTTGATGTTAGTTCATCTTGCTGTATTGAATAACTAATAAACTAAGCAAGTCGGTTCAAAAAACATAACTAGGGTTTAGTTTTGTAAATAAGCTTGGATTTCATGTGCATCAGCTATTCGAGTGCGATTTACATTCTGTTACATAGTTCGGCTTATTTCCGCCAACTTACTATTAAGTAAGTTGGCATTAAATATTGCATTCAAACAAGAGTAGCAAATAGAGAGTAGTAAGAAGGTGGAGAACTTTGCAGCTATTTTAGATTTTGTTACATAATTGGGTTTATTTATACCAACTTACTTAAATTTATCTAAGCAAGTTTCGATTCATTTTTTGTTCTGTTTTTGAGAAAGAGCTTTTTTCGTACTCCATAAACCGATAGCTAAAAGTCCGAAAATTATTTTTGGTTCAAAAACAGAAGCAATTCGACGATATTCGATGGGAGTATTGACAATTAAGTCACCTTGAGAACTAAAAATTTGGTCTAAGGCATCAATGCTATTTTCTCTAATAGTTACCTTGGAAACAACTTTACCACCAGAACTTGTTGCACAGCCATCTGGAGCATTGTTTCCAGTATAAAAATTGGGTTTGTAAGCAATTTCTAAGTCGCAACTTACTGGAACGAGGTTGCTAAAATTAACAATACGTTCGGATTTTGAACGGTTACATATCCCGCTTAAAACCTCTGGATTAATAACGCTACGAACGCCGAGGTTAACTATATCATTTCCTTCACTAAAAGAATAAAAGCTATTGCGTTCAAAAACATCGCTTTGCTGTTGTAAGTAAAGATTTTGTGTATTTATAGCTTGATTTCCACCAACTAATTCTACGCTACAGGTAGACAAGTCAATTAGCGGTACCCTAGGATTATTTGCTACTTGTGCGGAATTGTCAAAGCTTCCAGTAAACCACCGTGTTACTTCATTCACTTGTGTCTCAATTGGTGGAGCAATACTAGCAGCAGCACGGTTTGAATTAGCAAATGTAAATCCTGAAAGTACAAATGTTAGAGCATACACTTTGAATTTATTCATTATTTTAGAAGATAATTTTACTTTGAATAGATTTTTTTATCGGTTATTTTAGTCATGAATAAATTTATAATGCAATTTTCAATTAAGCAATATTTATGAGACATTAAGTATAATATCTTAATTTATTTCCTCGGATTATTTACTAAAATTTTATATTTTTTTGTAGAAATACTGATTATGAAGCACAAAGAAGTTTATCTACTATAAATGTAAATATTTAAGTTATTATTTATTTCTGCTTTACCCAGAATTTTTTGTTAAATACATAATTATTAACGCATTAACAGTAAAGGAATACTTAATATCCCTAGTAGCATTACAGTAGTACTTAAAAACCAAATTAATACACGACTTGGTCGGTAATCGGCTCGTTCAATTTGTCGGAATACTCGATTGTAACGCCACGCTGCTAAAGCAATAACTATAATCCCAATAATTACCAAGCATAATCCTAAATTTTCGGAATTAAATATAGAATGATTTTTGACTGTTTGACGAGCAGTTGTAGTTTGCAGTTGACGTAAGAATAAACTAAATCTAGCAATAGCTAAACCAAAGCCAATTAAAGAAATTGATGTCCGTAACCAAGCTAGAAAAGTACGCTCGTTAGCTAGATGTTCTCTAAGGCGACTGTCTCTATTTTTGTTCGCCATTAATAAGTATAAATAACGGAATATTTTCTAATTTTACATTGATAACGATGTTAAATTTTATGTGATACAGTCAAGAGCAGGTTAAATGCTGCCACAATGATTTTATAAACAATTATCAATGAACAATTAACAACAAAGAACTAGTTGATAATTGATGAAGCACACCCTGCGGGTGAAAATAGATCGCTGATGATAGATTATGTTTATTCGTAAAACTTTATCTCTACCAGATATTCAACTTTCTTACTTGGAATGGAACCAAGGAAAAGAACCTTTATTGTTACTCCACGGATTAGCTGACAATGCGCTTGTTTGGTCTAGTCTGGGCGATTATTTAGCCGCAGATTATCATATAATTGCTCCAGATATGCGCGGGCATGGTGAAAGCAGCAAACCAGAAAATGATTATACATTTAGTAGCACTATCAGAGATTTAGAAGCTTTGATGGATAATTTGGGATGGACAAATGCTGATATTATCGGACATTCTTGGAGTGGTAAATTAGCTTGTATTTGGGCAACCAAGAATCCGCAACGTTTGAAAAGTATGGTGTTGGTAGATCCAATTTTTATCTGGAAAATGCCCGATTTTTTCAAGTTTACTTTTCCAATTTTATACCGGGTTTTACCTTTTCTTAAAGGAATGGGACCTTTTGAAAGTTATGAGTCAGCAGAAAAACAAGCACGTCAGTTAAGTCAATATCAAGATTGGACTCCTTTACAGCAAAAAGTCTTTCAAAACAGCATTGAGCTAAAAGCTGATGGTAATTGGGGAAGTAAATTTACCATAGCTGCACGAGACGGTATTTTTGATGAAGTTATGCGGGTACCAGGTTTAACAGAGCCAGTGAATATTCCTACTCTTTTCGTACAGCCAGAAAAAGGAGTTAATCGGCAAAACTGGCAATTAAAACCCTACAAAACCGATTTAAAAAACTTACAGATATCTCAACTACCGGGAAATCATTGGTGTTTTATGACGCAGCCAGAAGCTTTTAATCAGAAGGTAGAGGAATTTTTGAATCAGTGAACAGTGAACAGTGAACAGTGAGCAGTGAACAGTTAACAGTTAACAGTTAACAGTTAACAGTTAACAGTTAACAGTGAACATTGAACAGTGAGCAGTCAACAATTGTCAATTATTAATTGTATTAGTTCAAGATAATAATTGTGATTATTCGGTACTATTGATTGTAGGTGATTTTTTTTAATTAAAATCTGTTATTTAACTATAGTTACAGCTTTAAAAATTGCAAAAACTGCTCACTGTTCACTGTTCACTGTTCACTGTTCACTGCTCACTGTTCACTGTTAACTGTTCACTGATAACTGATTAAGCTCCCATACCGGAATATTTTTTCAATCCTTGTCTCCACATCATTCGATTAATTCCTAGAAATAATATAAACCAACCTGTTGTAGATAAAAAACCTCTTGCTATATCGGTTGGTAAGCCGACTAAAATACTGACGGGGAAGTTAAGTAAGTAAGGAAATGGTGTTAATAATACTATCTGTCTTACCTGTTCGGGAAATACTTCTAATGGTGCTATAGTTCCGGACAAAAATAGATAGAATAAAAACCAAAAATCGTGTAAGGCATATGCCCTTTCCGTCCAAAATGCGAACATGGCAAAGGTGTATTGAATAATGAAGCGGAGAGCAAAAGCCATTGCTGAAGCCAAGAAAAATAATATTATTTGTAGGAAACTTGGTACCCAAAAAGCCTGGGGATAAAGCGCGAAAAATAAAATTATCAAAAATATGGCAAAGGGTACACGAGCAACTCTTTCTGAAAGGTGAGAAGATACATGATACCATACTGGATCTAAAGGTTGTAGCAAACGCGGTGAAAGTTTCCCTTCTACAACTTCTCTTTCAAATTCCCAAATTACCCAAACAACTGTTAATTGTCTGACTAAAAATACTGCTAGAAAATAACGAGCGAAATCTGTTGCAGATAAACCAAATTTTCCTCCTTCTGCTGCTTTCGTCCAAACTCCCATCATGATTATAGGTAGGGAACCCGTTAAAACCCACAATATTAATTCGGCGCGGTATTCCACCATGTAGGCGTAGTATATCGTGAGTAAGGTGACAGCTTTGCGGATAATTTTTTTCATTTAATGCTTGCTTGTATAATCAAAAATCGGCGTTGCTTAATCATGGGATGATTTAGTTATATTTTGAATGGAATATTAATAGTTTCAGGCGCTAATTCATCCCGCATTTATGCAACGCCCAAAAATCAAAAACCCAGTTTGTTGAAGATACTGGGTTTATAAAACTATTTATTCAAATTTTATCATTGAGATAGTTTAATTGACGGCCATACAGGGTAAATAGGTGAATCAAATATCTCATACTTGATGGCTAGTTCGTAGAGAGTATTAACGGTTTTATCTATCTGTTCTTTTGTATGGGAAGCACTCAAGATAAATCGAATCCTTCCTTCGTTTAGTTTAACTACCGGATAAAAAATAGAAACAGAAAATATTCCACGCTCATAAAGTTCTCTGTTAAAAGATAATAGCTTATCTTTATCTCGAATAAATATGGGAATAATAGGACTTTGGCTCGTACCTAAATTGAAACCCAGATGAGTTAATTTTTCCCTCATATATCTATTATTTTCGTGAAGAGACTCAGCTAGTTGGGGGTTATTTTCAATCTCTTCCAAACAACCGAATACTGCTGCTGCATCTGCAGGAGTTAAACAAGCTTGGAATGTATATGTATTGGCACGCCATTGAAGTAGAGGTATATATTTTGCTTTTGTGGCGATAAATCCACCAATAGAAGCTGTAGCTTTTGATAAAGTTGCAACAATAAAGTCAACTTGTTCTGTAATTCCTAATTCATTACAGTAACCCGCTCCATGTTTACCGTAGAAACCAAAAGTATGAGCTTCATCCACATAAAGCAAGAATTTATGCTTTTGCTTTAATTCAACGATTTCTTTTAATGGTGCTAAATCACCGCTCATTGAATAAGCAGATTCAACCACAACAAAAATATTTTCGTATTTCTGACTATATTTTTCTAACTTTTTATCTAAATCTTCTAAATTATTATGCTTAAAAGATATCCACTTTTTCCCAGATAACTTTACTCCATCAATTAAGGAAGCATGACTTTCTCTATCAAATATAACTAAATCGTTTTTTCCCGGTAAAGCCGATAAACAACCCATATTTGTTGTATAACCTGTTGGGAAAAGTAGTACGCTCTCTTTCCCCACTAAGTCTTTCAGCTTCTGCTCGACTTGCTTGTGTAGCTTAGACATTCCCCCTGAAAGCGCGGAAGTTCCACAACCCGTTCCATATTCCCGTAGCGCTTTACAAACTTTATCAATAATATTTGGATTTCTATTCAATCCTAAATAGTGATTTATGCACCACAAAATACATTCTTTTGCAGGCATATTAGCATCTGAAATCACATTGGCTTGAACATCACTACCAGATTCTGTATACCTACCATTAGAATACAAGCCAAGTCCAACTTGACGAGTATGATGATCGTATAAATGTTCCGCTATTGTTTCAATATCAGTAACACCTTCACTTTCCAACTGCTTCATATAGCTGACTAGCGGAGTGGAAATTTCGTTTTTCATTAACTTGATGGATAAATAATTAATTAAATTTTAAGTACCGATTAAATCCAAGTTAATCCTTCTCAGGCAAATAATGCAGATAGAAAATACGTAATTATATTTAAATTTGTGCTGAAGAAAAATATCGGGATTAATAGTATGTTGGTAGTATTAAATACTAATACTAAAGGAATAAGTCAAAACAATATAACCCAAAACCCCTATTAAGAAAAGATTTAAAATATCAATCACTATCCCATGCCAATAATTACTTACAAACAAAGTAATATTAACAACTGAGTACTTGTAGCTGATTATACATAGAATCTATCAATCTTTCCCCAGTGTTACAAAACACTTTGATTGGGGAATACTAAAACCAAAGGCAGAAGAGAATTAGTAGTGAATTGATATGGTATCTCCAACAGTTAAACTTTCGGGGTATAGGATTGAAAAACAAATCTACGTAAGTGCCAGAACACTTGTCTTTCGAGGGCAAAGAAAGTCTGATGAAGCATCGGTAATCATCAAAGTAATGCGAGATGATTTCCCTAGCTTTAAGGAACTTGTTTTATTCCGAAATCAGTATATTGTCACTAAGAATCTGAACTTAGATGGTATTGTCAAACCATTATCTTTGGAAACTTATCATAATGGTTATGCCTTAGTGATGGAAGATTTTAGGGGAATTTCTCTTCTAGATTATTTAACTATTGAAGAGGGATTTCAAATAATTTCTGTAGATAATTTTCTCCATATTGCTATTGAAATTGCTCGTATTCTTGATTCACTTCATCGTCATCGTGTGATTCATAAAGATATCAAACCAGCCAATATTTTGATTCAACCCGACACGAAGCAAGTAAAACTTATAGACTTCAGTATTGCTTCTTTGCTTCCAAGAGAAACTCAACAGTTGAAAAATCCGAATATTTTGGAGGGAACTTTAGCTTACATTTCTCCCGAACAAACTGGACGAATGAACCGGGGTATAGACTATCGCACGGATTTTTATAGTTTAGGTGTTACTTTTTATGAACTATTAACGGGTAAGTTACCTTTTAGTGGAGAAGATCCCATTGAGTTAGTACATTCTCATATTGCCAAACAAGCAGTAAATGTAAAAGCTCTCAATCCCGAGATTCCCTTAGTATTATCCGATATTGTTGCCAAATTAATGGCAAAGAATCCGGAGGAACGCTATCAAACTGCTTTAGGACTAAAATATGACTTAGAAATATGCGCTCAAGTTTGGAAAGAAACAGGAAATATTTCACCTTTTGAATTAGGAGCAAAAGATATTTCTGACCGTTTTATCATCCCTGAAAAACTGTACGGTAGAGAAGCAGAAGTAGCAACTTTACTAGCAGCATTTGATAGAGTTGCCGGGGAAGTAAAAGAAACAGAAACAGCTACACAACTATTAACCCAAAATCAATCAAAAATTCCAAATCTCAAATCTCAAATTGAAATGGTGCTTATCACAGGATTATCGGGGATTGGGAAAACTGCTGTAGTTAATGAAGTCCACAAACCGATTCTTGAAAGACGGGGTTATTTTATTAAAGGTAAATACGATCAATTTAATCGTCATTTGCCTGTTTCTGCTTTCTTGGAAGCTTTCCGAGATTTGATTAGACAACTTTTAGGTGAAAGTAGCAGTCAACTTCAAGCTTGGAAAGAAAATATTTTGAATGCTTTGGGGGAAAATGGTCAAATAATTATAGATGTAATCCCAGAGTTGGAACAAATTATAGGTAAACAACCACTTCCGATTGAATTATCTGGAAGTGAGGCACAAAATCGTTTCAATTTATTACTGCAAAAGTTTATCCAAGTTTTTAGCAGCCACAAACACCCCTTAGTGATTTTTTTAGATGACTTACAGTGGGCTGATTCTGCATCACTTAATTTAATAGAATTAATGATGAGTGAAGCTGATACAAAAAATTTATTGCTTATCGGTGCATATCGGGATAATGAAGTATCTCAAGGGCATCTTTTAATTAAAACTATGAAAAATATTCGCTCAAATAAAGCAAATATCAACACAATTCCTCTATCTGCTTTAGAAAAAAAGGACTTAAATAATATAGTTGTCGATACTCTTCAATGTTCTGAAGATTTAGCATTACCTTTAACCGATTTAATTTATCAAAAAACTAAAGGAAATCCTTTCTTTAGCAACCAATTTCTCAAGTCATTGCATGAAGATGGTTTAATTAGCTTGAACCATAATAGTGATTCTTCTCAAAGTGGTTGGGTGTGCGATATTGCCCGATTGCGAGAATTGGCATTAACTGATGATGTGGTAGAATTTATCGCACTTCAATTGTATAAATTACCGATACAAACCCAGAGAGTTTTAAAGCTTGCTGCTTGCATTGGTAATAAATTTGATTTAAATAGTTTATCAATAATTTCGGAAAAGTCTCAGGTAGAGACTGCTGCCGATTTATGGAAAGCTCTGCAAGAAGGCTTGATTTTACCTACTACCGAAGTTTACAAATTTTTTCAATCTGAAAATGCTAATAATAATGAAGAATTTGCCCTGAATAGCGGGCAGTTATCAGTACAGTACAAATTTTTACACGACCGCATTCAGCAAGCTGCATATTCTTTAATTCCGGATGAAGACAAAAAAGATACCCATATAACAATTGGTAGATTACTTTTAAAAAATACACCAGAAGCCGAGAAGGAAAATAATATCTTTGATATTGTCAATCATCTTAATTATGGAATTGAATTAATTAATCAAGCTTCCGAAAGAGAAAATTTAGCACAATTAAATTTATTAGCTGCTAAAAAAGCAAAAACATCAACTGCTTATGCAGCCGCTAGCCAATATTTATCCACAGGAATGTCATTACTGACTAAAAATAGCTGGGATAAACAGTATTCTTTATCGTTTAATTTGCATAAAGAAAGAGCAGAAGCTGAATATCTAAATGGAAACTTCGATGTTTCAGAAACAATTATTCATAGTGCCATATCTCAAGTAAAGACAAATGTAGAGAAGGCAGAATTTTATAATATCTTAGTTGTCCAATATACAGTTAACGCAAAATACTTAGATAGTATCCAAATTGGTAGAGAAGCCTTACAATTATTAGACATTAATTTACCTTTGAATAATATAGAAACTGAATTTAAAACTGATTTTCAAAAAGTAAGCGATTTATTGGATGCTAGAGAGATATCTTCTTTAGAGAATCTATCTCAGATGCAAAATCCTGAAAAAATCATTGCTAGCAAAATATTAATGAATCTCGATCCAGCTACTTATATTAGTCAGGTAGAACTTTATCCGATAGTATCTTTAAAATTAGTTGCTCTTTCTTTAGAATACGGAAATATCTCGGAGTCTGCTAAAGGTTATTCAAACTATGGTGTTATTCTTGGTTCAGTTTTGCAAAACTACAAATTAGGATATGAATTTGGTTTACTAGGAGTTAATGTCAGCAAGAAGTTCAATAATCCTTCTTTAAAATGTAAAACATATTTTATTTTCTCTAGTTTTATTAATCATTGGTTTAAGCATATAAAAATCACTAACAAATTATTTGATGAAGCCTACCAATTTGGATTAGATGCTGGAGAATTGCAATTTACAGGATATACATTGTTTGGTAAAGCTTTGAATCTATTTAATCAAGGTATAAATCTGATAGATATAAGTTCGGAATTACCTATTTTATTAGATTTTAATTTGAAAACAAAAAATATAGCAATGATTGATACTCTTACCGCTTATGAGTTAATTTTGCATAACTTAAGCGGTATGACAGCAAGTATATCTGAATTTTTCACATCGGAAATTACAGAAGAAGAGTATTTAGAAAGATGTCAGAAAAATCAATCTTGGATGGCTATTTGCTGCTATCAAATTATGAAATCTCAAACTTGCTTTATATATGGAGATTATCAAGAATCTTTAAATTGCCTTTTCTGGGCAAAAGAGTATTTACCTTATGTAATGGGATTTTTTGTTACAGCGGTACATAATTTATATCATTCGCTCAATTTAGTACAAATTGTTGCTACTGAAAACAGACAAGAAATAAAAGATCAATATCTACAGCAACTGCAAGAAAATCAAAAACAGATGAAAATGTGGGCTGATAATTGCCCCGAAAACTTCTTACATAAATACTTATTAGTAGAAGCGGAATTTTATCGAGTTGCCGATGATAAACTATCAGCGATAGAATTATATGACCGTGCCATTGCATTAGCCAAAGAAAATGGATACGTCCATGAACAAGCGCTTGCCAACGAACTCGCAGCCAAATTTTACCTCGAATGGGAAAAAGAGCAAATCGCTCAAGTTTATATAACTAATGCTTACTATGCTTACGCACGGTGGGGAGCAAAAGCCAAAGTAGATAATTTAGAAGAAGTTTACCCTGAATTACTCACTTCTGTATTAGCTGCAAAAACAACTACTATTGATGCAAAAGAGACTATCTTTCTAAATTCTAGCAGTACATCCGCAGTTGTAAGTTCATCTGTATTAGATTTATCGACAACGATTAAAGCTTCCCGAGTAATAAGTAGCGAAATTCAACTGGATAAATTGCTCAATATATTAATGCAAGTAGTCTTAGAAAATGCAGGTGCTCAAAAAGGTGCATTGATTTTAGATAAAAACGATAGATTATTTATTGAAGCGATTGCTACAGTAGATGAGACAGAAAAATACAGTCAACCAAAGGTAGAGTTATCTTTGCCCGTTGAAGAAAGTACGGAGGTGCCAATTTCAGTTTTAAATTATGTAAAAAATTCCCAAGAATGTTTAGTTGTTGATAATGCGACAAAAAATAAAAACATTATGGGAGATTTTTACATACAGTCATATCAACCTTTAAGTATGTTATGCTTTCCTATTCTTCTTCAAGGCAAACTTATTGGTTTATTGTATTTAGAACATCGTTCTATATCAGGAGCATTTACAGCCGACAGAGTTGAACTTTTAAATCTATTGTGTTCTCAAGCTGCAATTTCTTTACAAAACGCTCAGCTTTTCCATCAAGCGCAAAGCTATGCAAAACAATTAGAATTCTCTCTTGATGAATTAAAACAAATGCAGTTACAAGTTGTACAAAGCGAAAAAATGTCCGCCTTGGGTAGTTTAGTTGCAGGTATTGCCCATGAAATTAACAACCCAATCAGTTTTATTGGTGGTAATATAAAAATTGCCAATGAATTTGTCAAAGATTTGTTTGGACTAATGAATTTATATCAAGTTCACTATCCGAACCCAGTTAAGGAAATTGCAGAAGAAATTGAAACTATAGAATTAGAATATTTGTATGAAGACTTACCTAAAGTGATTTCTTCAATGCAGCAGGGAGTTAACCGTCTTTACGATTTAAGCATCAGCTTGCGTACTTTTTCTAGGGCAGATACTCAAAAGAAAGTTGAGTGTAATATCCACGATTGTATAAACAGCACCTTGACGATTCTCAAGCATCGACTCAAAGCTTCAAATATTCGTCCGGAAATTGAAATTGTCAAAGATTATGAAGATTTACCTTTACTGAAATGTTTTCCCGGACAGCTTTCTCAGGTATTTATGAATATAATTTCTAATGCAATTGATGCGTTAGAAGAATCGAATTCCGGACTCAGTTTTGAAGATATTCAAGCGAATGCTAATCGTATTACAATTACAACTTCCTTAGCGAAGAATAAGCAAATTTCCATTCGGATAAAAGATAACGGTACGGGTATGACAGAAGAGGTGATAAAATCTATCTTTGAATATTTGTATACAACTAAACCTGTCGGTAAAGGAACAGGGTTAGGATTATCTATCGTTCATCAAATTATCTTTGAAAAACACAACGGTACTATCGAAGTTTATTCTGCACCAAGTGAAGGAGCGGAGTTTGTAATTAATTTGCCGTTGTAAGTACTATGAGATTGGGAACAGTGAAAAAAAATAACTAGTACCGCTTGTGTTCGTAAGAAGTAAGAAGTATTCACGAAGGAAGAAGGAAGAAGGAAGAAGGAAGAAGAACTCACGTTTTAAAACGTGAGATGATCCACACGCGACCCGGGATTGAAATAAGGACGTAAATATTTATCGCGCTACGCGCCTCAAAATATTATTTTTTTATTTAATGAGTTTTATACTCATAACGCGCATTTTTCAAAAATATATTACCGCTCAAACCTTCTTCCTCCTAACTCCTTCCTTCTTTTATAAGTAATAAGTAATAAGTAATAAGTAATAAGTAATAAGTAATAAGTAATAAATTTTCTTTTCTATGCTTTTCAGGCATTTTTAATAGTTGCTTTATTTACACCGACTTATACTAGATTGATTAGTTTTATTCTCTAGTTTGTATGTGAAAAATTGATTTTTTGTATTCTACAATAATCATTTGATAATTGATTTTTTGTAATTTTCTCCTATTTCCTATTCCCTGTTAAGTAAATATCGTTAAAACCTTTCTGACCTTCCGTAGCTTCGCTTCACTACGTTACACTCGCTGCGGACATACCTTGAGTTTTTCACGCCGACTTACTTACCGCAAAAAATATATAATAACTTTATTTATACTTTCTCAAAATTTGTTCTGTTTCTTAACTATTAACTCTAAATTCTTCATAAAAATTAAGTGATAACTCTGAAGATAATAATATCACAATATCACAAAATATACTAATAGATTCAACTAAATGGGTGTATCGAAAATTTAAAACATAGGGATTAGAACTTCTATGAACGCATCATTTTCCCTATTAATAACATTTTAAAGATACCTATATTAATTATGAATTCAACAAATAATATGATGCATTCCCAAACCCATATGAATCACTCGGATAATCCGGTGAAGCACAAGGAACATATGGATTTAGTGAATCTATCGCAAAATTTGAATAATCCTGCCGTTGCTATTAATAATGGTTCCTGGTTTGACCCCAATACTTGGGAAAATGATAAGATTCCCGAAGCTGGTGATGATGTAGTTATTTCCCAAGGGGTAACGGTAACTTACGACAGTATTAGCGATACTCGTTTAAATGTGATGCGGGTAGATGGAAAACTGCAATTTGCATCCAATCAAAATACAAAATTAGTTATAGATAGTATTTTTGTTTCTGAAGAAGCTGAATTATCTATCGGTAATAAAGATAATCCAATTGAAGCTGATAAAACTGCACAAATCATTTTTACTAGCGATACACCCATAGATACAAATTGGGATGTCAAACAATTAAGTCGAGGTTTGGTAAGTCACGGTAAAGTTGATATTTTTGGTGCTGAAAAAACTGATTTTCTGACTCTTGAAAATGATGTTCTTGCCGGTACAAATCAATTAATTTTAAAAAACATTCCCGAAGGTTGGCAAGTTGGCGATACAATCGTTGTCGGCGGTACTCAATACGATTACGATGGTAACGATGAAGATAATTCTCGCTTCCAAGACGAAGTTTTAACTATTACTGAAATAAACGGCAATATAGTTAAATTCACTAATAATAATATTCAGTCGGGAGATAATACAGTACTGCGGTTTGACCATAAAAGACCGGATATTGCCGAAAAAGACCAGTTAAATTTATACGTTGCAAATACCAGCCGTAACGTCAGCTTTGCAACCGAAAATGCGGATATTGTACCGCTGAATCAACGCGCTCATGTCATGTTCATGCATAACACTGACGTGCGGGTATATAATGCAGGGTTTTACGGTTTGGGGCGTACTGATAAGTCGATACCAGTAGATGATATCGGACAAAATGTAGATGGTAGTGTGGGTAACGGTACCAACGTTCGCAGTAGATATGCTCTCCACTTCCACCGTGCTGGCTCTGAAGATATCAACGGTATGGCTGCTGTTGCTCAAGGGAATGCAATCGTTGATTCTCCCGGTTGGGGAATTGTCCATCACGACAGTCATGCGATTATTGAAGATAACGTTGTTTTCGATGTTGTTGGCTCTGGTATTATTACTGAATCGGGAAATGAAATTGGTGCTTGGCGCAACAATATTACAATAAAAACTGTCGGATTTTCCGGCGATAGAAACGCTTTAGATCCAGATTCTTCCAGAGTACTAAACTTCGATTTTGGCTTTGATGGTGAGGGTTACTGGGTTCAAGGTGCTGCTGCGATCGCAATGGAAGATAACGTTGCGATTAGTGCGGCGGGTGGCGGTATCAATATATATGGCGGTAATGACGGAGGAGAATCGGTTAGGGATAAGAAGTTTATTGATGTTAAGAATTTACCTGACTATCTACAAGATATTGCTAAAGGTACCGATGATGAAACAAAAGTCGATGTTGGTGCGGTACCGTTTCAATTATCTGGTTTTGAAAGTTATAATTCCCGAGATGGTATTTTTTCTTGGGGAAAAGTACGCAATGATGACGGGCAATTAGATTCAAATTTTGATTCTGAAGGTTTAAAAAGACCTGCTCATGAATATATTTCAACTCTGGAAGATTTCAAGCTGTGGAATATTTATGAAAAGGGAATTGTATTATTTTATAATAACAATTTTGAATTTAAAGACGGATTAATAGTTGGTGATAGTACAAATGCAAATGACCGTCACGGACTTGGTATATTTACAAATCATGCTTCAAAAGAAGAAATATTTGATAGTTTAACAATTAAGAGATTTAAAGAAGGTTTAACAGTACCCTTTGATGCCGAGAAAGATTTTATTGCTTCCGAATTAAAAAATAGTAGCTTTTCAGAAATAGATAATGTATTTGTTTCAACAGAACCCCCGAAACCAAGAGATAACTTTTTAGACGAAATAGAAGATTTCCCCAGCTATTTTGAGATTGATAATACTGAATTTGAAGCAGCTGCAGGTAATTTAGCTCCAACAGCAGCTTTTGAAACTCAAGCAATTGGAGGTTATGCAGTAGAGCTTGATGCAAGTGGTTCCTTCGATGAAGATACCGACGCAAAGTTTCAAAATCAACCCAGCCAAGGAATTGTTGCTTATGGTTGGGATTTAAATAATGACGGAGATATTGATAAATTTGGTCGTAAAATCAATCATTATTTTGGCAACACTGGTTTGCGCGATATTACTTTAACAGTTTGGGATAATCGCGGTACTACTAACACTATTACCCAAGCTGTTGACATTCAACAAACACCTTACAAAAATCCTTTAATAAACAGTTATTTTAGTTCAAACCAGTTAGGAGAAGACTATAAAGCTAATAGCACTGCTGCCAATCAAGGTTGGTTTGCTACGAGTGGAGCCAAACATGATTCTGATAGAGGTGGTTCGGTTGTTTTATCTGGAGAATTTTCTGCGGGATTATCGCAGATTATTTACGATAAACAAATTACTAGAGGATTACAAACGCTTAATTTAAGCCTAAAAAATATTGAAGGAAGTTCCGAACCGTTACAAGAAAATAAAATTTTAGTAACTCTTTACGGCGTAAATGGAGAGTTTGGAAATGACTTATATTCTGGTAAAGGACCAACTCAAGTTGGTGTTTTACCAATGGATAGCGTTAAATTGTTAGAAGAAGATTTTGGAGGTTCCGATTACGATTGGAAACAAATTACACGGGATATTGACTTAGGAACAGGTTACGACTATTTAATGTTCCAAGTTAACACCAAAGAAGCAAATCAATCAGGAGATTTTATTGCGATATATGATGTCGCAATCACCGGTGAAGGTTTACCAATAGTCACCCCCGAAGAAATAATCGTACCGGAAATAATAGAAGAACTACCTGAAATTGAAATTCCACCAATTGAAAATCCGGAAGTTATAGAGCCACCAATTGAAAATCCACCAATTGAAAATCCGGAAGTTATAGAGCCGCCGGTTGAAAATCCAACTAGTGAAAATCCGGAAGTTATAGAGCCACCAATTGAAAATCCAACTAGTGAAAATCCGGAAGTTATAGAAGCACCGGTTGAAAATCCAACTAGTGAGAATCCCGAAGTTATAGAAGCACCAATTGAAAATCCACCAATTGAAAATCCGGAAGTTATAGAAGCACCGGTTGAAAATCCACCAATTGAAAATCCACCAATTGAAAATCCGGAAGTTGAAGCACCAATTGAAAATCCAACTACCGAGAATCCGGAAGTTATAGAAGCACCGGTTGATAATCCACCAATTGAAAATCCGGAAGTTATAGAAGCACCGGTTGAAAATCCAACTAGTGAGAATCCGGAAATTATAGAACAAACACAGGCAAACGGAATATTTATCTTACCCGATAATAAAAATCTCAAGTTTAGCTTTGATAACACAGCAACTAAAAATGTTAGCGAAATAGGTTTATTTGTAGTTGATGACGAAAACGGAAATATTAACGGTATCGCTGCAAATTCCCCAGATTATCTGCAAGCAGCTTTATCGCGATCGCAAGTAATTTTCTCTACAATTTCCAACTCACCCAATGGATTCAACCCCATAGATATTCAACGCATCCTCGAACTTGATTCTCAAAAACAATTTGGTTTCTACACAATACCCAACGGAACCACCGACACAGCAATTGCAGAGATAAAAGAAAGCGGTAAAACAAACTTAAACGTATTATTTTCCAACTCTTCTCAAATACAGGTAAACAATTTCAACCAACAAGGTTTTTCCTTAGAATTATCCGAAATATCATTAAACGTACAGTTTGCAGAAGATAGCCCAGTTACAGGAACAAAACTGCAAACAGAAACAGAACTGATTGATTTAAGGGATAAAACAGGTGAAATATCAGTTAATATCGACGTATTCCGAGAAGCAGAATTCGACAACATAATCGGCTTTTATGAAGTAGCTGACGTAGAAGGTGGAATTGATATCACTGGAGACGGTATTGCAGACATCAACCCTGGAGAACAAGGATACAAACAAGCAGCCTTAACAAATAGAATTACAACCATCGACTTACTGGCAACCGACAACCAGCAAACCGCATCCTACGACGGAATATTAGAAGGAGGAAGTCTTATATCTTCATTCATGATTGTTGATGCAAGTTTAGATGAAGCAATCAACGGTGAAGCAGAAGTTTTATTCTCGCAATTAGGAGCTAATACCGATAACTTCGATAGCGTTAGGATGTTGGGTGATAATATCTTTGGTTTTGAAGATTCGGGGAATGCTGGGGATTTTGATTACAACGATATGATTATGAAGATTGATTTTGGCGTTTGATAATCGCACATGTATATATTGTACAAATGTTTGAGTAAGTGTGGTTTTCCTCCATCAACCCTCCTTCACCATCCATACCAAAAAACTAACAATTTGCTCAACGGGAGGAAGCGAGTAATCCATCAAATCTATAGTAATAGTTTGTGCTTCCAACTTCAGAAATCGCCATTGTGTTCCACTACTTATACAACCATAAATAGTATTAATAAATTTGCCTCTAGTTTCATTAAATCGTTGTGCGGCTACCATTTCTGAAATGCATTGTCCGATTCCAGATTTTAAGTCCGATTTTTTTGCTTCTACAATCACAATTGCAGGTGCTTCTACAGTTAATTGTTCGGGAGAACGACTAATTAAAAAATCACATACTCCATTTAAACCAACACTTGCATCTACATTAAATTCTTCCCCTGAAAAAACGCTAACTTCTTGATTCAAAATTCGTCTTACTTCCAAAAGTACTGGATTTATAATAACTTCAGAACGTGCTTTTTCTGTATCTACAGCAATAGCCCAAGGTAAATCTTCTAAAACACCTTTTAATCTTGGACTTGGACTAATAGGCTCAACTGATTCAGGAAAAAAACGAACTCCCTCAACAGTTCTCAGACCAAAATCTTGTTTAACTTTTTCAATTGTAAATTGGCTATAAGGCATAACATCAATCTAATTTAATGCAATTTTAATTCAACGCGACCTCATGGTGATAATTTGTTGGTTTATATTCATAATTCTGGGAGAAATTCTGGGAGACGTAGCACTGCTACGTCTCTACATTTTTTAAGAAATCTCCGAAACGTTGATTAAAACCTAATATGCCCTGCAAACCACCGGTATGAATTACCACAATCGTACTATTATCTTTAAAATTACCTTTTTTAATTTCATTCCATACACCATAAAATAATTTGCCTGTATAAATTGGGTCAATTTGTAAACTAAATTTTTGATAAAAATCATTGATAAAATCGATTAATTCCTGATTCCATTTTGTATAACCACCAAAATGATAATCACTGATTAAGTGCCAATTATCATAACTTTTTCCCACAAATTGCCATATCAAACTGTTAATTTCATCTAGAATAAAATTGCCTTTAAGTGCTGGAAATACCTTCAATATAGACGTTGGGGCTAATCCAACAACCAATCCCGCAGATGTTCCACCCGTACCGCTACTTACACAAAAATAATCCGGTACAGCATCAAGTTGTTCTTGCACTTCTGCAACTATCTCAGCACAACCTTTAACTGCTAAAGTATTGCTTCCACCTTCGGGTATTACATAACAACTTCCCAAGTCATCCTGTAACCGTGCGGCTATTTCCGCTTTCTCTTCCCGGTACTCTTTTCTTCCTACAAACACAAACTTCATTCCCTGCTTTTGGGCTAAATCCAAAGTTGGATTTAAAGGTTTCACTAATTCTCCTCGAATTACACCAATTGTTTCAAACCCAAACATATTTCCTGCTGCTGCGGTTGCTGCAATATGATTGGAATAAGCTCCACCAAAAGTAAGTAAGCGCTTTTTTTGCTGCTGTTTGGCTGCTTGCAGATTGTATTTTAATTTACGCCACTTATTACCCGAAATTTGTGGGTGAATCAAATCATCTCGTTTGACAAATAGACTTATTCCTCGTTTGGTTAATAATTCATCTTCAATAAGTTGTAGTGGGGTTGGTTGATTGAGCATATTTCTACAAAAATAACTTATGAATGATTTTATTCGCAAAAACGAATGAAAGACGGAATTTAATCTTTTTAGAGAAATTATGTAAAATCGGTCGCAATGACAAATCTTCGTTGCGTAATATCAAATCCGTCTACATCGGAATTATGGCATTGCTGAATTAATCTATGAATTATATTTATACAGATTTTGTCAAAAAAATGAAACCTATGTAGAGACGTAACACTGTTACGTCTCCCAAGATTTGAAATCATAATTTCATATTGCGATTTAGTAACGCCGGAATTATATATTTTTACAGCCTCGTTACCAAGGTAAACCCAGAGGGACACAGAGTTTTTTTTACACATACTTTTTATCTCGCACCGACGTAAACGGAAAGGATATAAGTCCTCAAATATAAAAAATTGATGCTTTCCACTAAAGTCTCTGCTTAAGGTAATTAGTAGAAGCATCTTTTTTTCGTTAGAATTTTACGAATGTTTATTTAGCTATCGGACTTAATTAACTTTTGTTATGTTGATGTTACTCTGCTTCGATATATTAATAACACAATTACTTGATAAAAAGTAAGCTATATCTCTTTTACAAATAATCCCTTAGATAGATTAAAAATTAGGGATAAATCTACTTTTACATTATTCATAAAAATGTTTGAATACTGTTATAAACCACAAGATATGTGTGAAATAAATAGCTTGTAAGTATTATGCCACAATCAAAAAATTTCTTCTCCGACTTGTTTGATTTTTCTTTTTCTAAATTTATCGCTCCTAAATTAGTTGGATTGCTTTATATTCTAGGTCTAATTTTCTCAGGAATCTACACGCTTATTTTCTTCTTTGGAGGCTTAGCTGCTTTAAGTTCTGGAGAACCTATAGGTCTATTAGCTTTGATTTTTGCTCCTTTGGGATTTTTCCTATATGCAATTTTTATCCGCGTAGCTTTAGAATCTATGATTATCGGATTTCGGACTGCCGAAAATACCGCTCGTACTGCTGAGAATACTGAGTATTTAAGACAGCCGTAATTGAGAGAATATTGCACGTAATAAAGTTATATAAGGGAATAGATGCTCCCTACTTATTTACCTTTATGTAAATATGAGTGGGAGCATCTTTTTACGATTTAACGTTCACAATAAATCTAATTAACGAATATTTTAAAACTTTGCTTTCATAGGATTGCGATAATTTTAAAATTTATCTTCCTCCCATAATAAACAAATTGTAGTGCGAGCATCTTGCTCCCTATTTTGTTTAACAACTTTCTACTTCCAATTCCTAACTCCTAACTCCTAACTCCTAATTCTTCACCTTTTCAAAAACTTGCGTCTCATCTGACTAGCAAAATCATTAACTTCAGGTAAATTCATCATCGAAGCAATAACTCCGAAAACTGCTAATCCGACAAAACCAGATATTGATAGTTGTAAAAGCTGAATTAATAAGTTATCCGAATTAACAATCTGTTGAATACCTTGAGAAGTAGCAAAACTTGCCGCACCGGCAACTACACTACCGGCAGCTAATCCTAATATTGGTAAACTCCACTGTACTAGAGGTAAACCATTTAATCTACGATTAAGTAGGAACAATAACATTAATACCGAACTGCAATTTACTCCGACTGTTGCTAATACTAAACCTGGTGCCCCTAAATTAAAAACTTGAATAAATAGATAGTCAAATAAACCATTAAGAAAAATGTTTATCATACTGATGCGAAATGGTGTGTTTCCATCACCTAAAGCGTAAAATACCCGGACTAAAACATCGCGTCCTAAATAAATAAACATGCCGATGCCATTCACAACCAGCAAAGAAGCAACTAATTTGGTAGCTTCTGGGTTGAAAGCACCGCGTTCGTAAACTATCTTGACAATTGGGTTTGCTAAAGCCACCATCAAAGCACCCAAAGGCAACATTGTAAAAGCTGAAAGCAATAACCCTTCACGAATGCGTAATTTTAATTCTTCCCAATTTTGAGGATCTGCTAGTCGGGCAAACACTGGTAGCAAACGAACTAAAATTACATTAGAAATAATTCCTAAAGGCGTTTGTACTAACAATCCAGCATTTGCTAAAGCAGGTGCAACTTGAGTACCAATAAATCCAGCGAAATACAAATCGGTGTAAAGGTTAAATTGCAGCATACCAGAAGAAAAAGTTGCAGGTCCCATAATTCTGAGGACTTCTTTTACTGCTGGCTGATTAAAATTGAATCGCAGGCGAATTCTGCCCATACCCGCTTTTGTTTGTGCTGCTACCTGCATAAACCATTGTAAAAGCGCTCCTACTAAAGTTCCCCCAGCCAAAAAGGTTCCCCCCAACATTGCATATTCGGGAGTACTGATTTTGTTACCTACTTGCAGATAAAGAATGCCTACAGCAGCTACAAGTGCAGTACTGGAAAATAAAGGACTGATAGAAGGAAGCCAATATACGTTAGCAGTATTCAAAGCCCCAAAACCAATGCCAATCAAACCCGCTAAAACCGCCATTGGAGCCATAATTCGCAATTGACGGATGGCAATTTCTTGAACTAACTGTTTAGTTGCTCCCTCTTCAACAGGCATTGTAAAAAGATCGACAAACAAAGGCGCAGTGATGACTATAACAATGGAAACAATAAATAGTATTCCACCAATCAGCGTCATAATCGTTTCTAACAACGGCGCTGCTTCCTCCTTTTCGCGTTTGGCAAGAACGCTAACTACAGCGCTATAAAAAGGACCGTTGATACCGCCAAGCAATATCAACAAAAATCCTGGTATCGTGTAAGCGTATTGGAAAGCAGCAGCGGCAGGACCTAAACCAAAAGCGGCAGATATAACCAGTTGCCGTACTAAACCAAAAACTTTACTAATTAAAGTGGCAGCGGCAATAATGCCAGCAATACCAGCAAACGAACGAGAAGGTTTATCTTGTTGTTTTGTCACAAATATTACCCGACAATATTCTAATTAAAGATAACTGAAAGTATTTAACCCGATTAGGAGTTAATTGTCAGGTAAATTTAGCCAAAAAAGTAAATGGAAATTGGGAATTGGGCATGGGGGATTGGGAATTGGTAATTGGTAATTGGTAATTGGGATACACCTACACACTCTGCTTGAATGGGAGTAAAGTAAAATTTCCAACCAACTACCTATTACCCATTACTCATTACTCATTACTCATTACTCATTACTCATTACCCATTACCCATTACTCATTACCCATTACCCATTACCCATTACCTATGACCTATTCGCGGCAACCCAAGCTATACCGAGTCTCCACGCCAGTTTCCGGGTTTACTCCTGAAGCGCGATCGCACATTAATTTCACCTGGTAGCGGTCGATGATCGCGTCTGTAAAATCGGCTCCGGTAATGTCAGCATCAAAAAAGCGGGTGCGGCTCATTGTTGCTTCTGTAAAGTTGGCATTTTTCAGATTGGCATTATCCAGCGTTACTTGATCTACCAAAGCATTTGTAAAATTTGCCCCTTCTAAATTGGCTCCTAATAAATTGCCTTTGGTAAACATGGCGTTTGTCAGATCGGCACCTTGAAAATTGGTTCCCCGCATTTCGGCGGAAATAAAGTTAACTGCTGTTAAATCTTGATTTGAAAAATCGCGGTTTTCTAAATTCGTGCTACTGTAATTAATCGTGTTTGTTTGAGCAAAAGCTGGATGGGCATCAAGCAATACCCACAACCAAGCCAGACATAAAACAAACACTAAGCCTAAAAAGCGAAAAAGAATTTTTTTCATAACCTTAAAATTTGGTTAGTAGATAGTGGTTAGTAGATAGTGGTTATTAGAACACTAACAACTAACAACTAACAACTAACAACTAACAACTAACAGCTAACTATTTCCAATCTTTGCCAAGACGTATTGTTAGGTCAGATTCTATATCGCCAGCAGCAGATATATCAATATGATTGATGCCTAAAATCTGCTGTAATTCTTGGGCGGCGGCTTTATTGCCTTTTTGGACTATGACTTGGGATTTTGCTCGTTTGTCCGACCAGTTTGGCACGGCGTAAACATTTGCGAAGCCTTGTTTTTTGAGAATTTCGATAGCTTTTTGAGTTTGTGAAGGTCGATTATCGGTATTTTGGATGGCAATTTTTAAGCTGGTAAGCGGTTTTGTCTTTTGCTTAAGGCTTGCCAGGTTAACACCCGTATAATTAGAAAGCAAGTCGCCTTTTCCGGTCAAATTCAACCAGTAACTATCAGGATCTGCACTCAAACGGCTGAATATTCCCGGTAGAATAGTCATTTGAAAATCGTCTCGCTCCACTTGTGAAGCAAAGTTGACTAATGCCATCATTTCTTCCAGCTTCAAATTAGTGTCAAAATATTTCCGCATTACGCGAGTTAACTGCGGTAGGCGAGGTAATACTTTAGGACTCCAAAGACGTTCGCGCAAGGCTAACAACATTGCTTGTTGTCGCTGGACTCTTCCTAAATCCCCCGAGCCTTTTTCTTTGTAGCGAACAAATTTTTGTGCTTGTTCCCCGTTTAAAGTTTGCCAACCACCCACTAAATTAATCGATAATTTTTGAGCAGAATCTTTGTACTGCATGGGCTTGGGTACAAATACTTCTACTCCTCCCAACTGGTCTACTAATTGCTGCATTCCAGCAGTTGAAATCCGAATGTAGCGATGAATCGGCGCATTACTTAAACTACGACTTACTACCCGCACAGCTAAAACCGAGCCACCAGAAGCGTTGGCTTGGGATACTTTATTTAAACCTTCTTCAGGAATTGAGATCATCGTACCCTTGGGAATCGAAAGTACGCGAATAGATTTATCTTGGGGGTTAAATCTGACAAAGAGCATGGTATCGCTACTTCCAGCAAAGCTTTCTGGTGAGCCTTCCACCGTTCCAGGTACAGGTTCGATTCCCAAAACCAAAATATTCATTGGTTTTTTTAACTGGTATTGCGAAATATTACTCCACAAAGCACCAGGTAATGGGGCATCATCAGCATCTATGAGCGACCCTACGATATCATTTTCATTTTTTTCAATACCACTCCATAAAGGAGTCCACAGAGCCAAAGAAGATACCAGTAATCCCGATAAAGTAATCCCGATGACAACTGTGAAAATCCAAAACAACCATCTGGGCATTGTCAAACCCAGCCGATAATATAGCTGACTGGGAATAGAACTCGTTTTTTTACTGCTTCTTGGCTCAACCTTGACTAGTTGACCATTTTCAGGAGACTGATTCTGTAATTCTTGCTCCTGCTCGTAGCTATTCGGTGTTTGCCAACTTTCTACTTGTTTAACCACAACTCACTCCCCACTAACCAATCCTTAAACGTTATGTTAATTCAAGCCAAAAATATTGCCACTTTAAAAGCCCACTGTACACTTGTAGTGTCGTAATAATGGTTGGTAAAAGAACATGACTAAACGATTGTTTCCCGTAATTCTTGCAGGTGGTAAAGGCGAACGTTTTTGGCCCCTTTCTCGGCGAACGCGCCCTAAGCAATTTTTAAATCTTGATGGCACCTCTCGAAGCTTAATGCAGGCGACTGCTGACAGGCTGCTACCCTTGACTGATGGTTGGGATGACCTATGGGTGATAACTTCTAGCCTCATAGCAGAAGGTGTAAAAGAGCAATTACCAGAATTGCCTGAAGCCAACTTGCTTGTAGAACCACAAGGAAGAGATACGGCAGCAGCAGTTGCCTGGGCTAGTTTGGAAATTAAAAAGCGTTATGGTGAAGACGCTATTATTGGCTTTTTCCCTGCCGATCACTGGATTGCCGACCAAGAAGCATTTGCAAATACATTAAATGCAGCAACCGAATTAGCCGCACAAAATCCGGCGATTGTAACCCTCGGGATCAAACCAACATTTCCATCAACAGGCTATGGCTACATAGAACAGGGTGAAAAATTTGGTAGCTTTAACAACTTGCCAGCCTACCACGTAAACCGCTTTACTGAAAAGCCCGACCGCGACACGGCGGAAACTTTTTTACAAACGGGACGCTTTAGCTGGAATAGCGGCATGTTCTTTTTTAGAGCAGGGGTTGTTATCAAAGAATTATATACTTATGCTCCAGAAATAATCGAACCTATAGAAAAAAATGGTTCTTCTATTTATCCCGAACTGCCAAAACTAAGTGTAGACTACGCTTTAATGGAAAAGACCAATCTAGCATACGTTTTACCAGTAGAATTTGGCTGGGACGATCTAGGAGACTGGAACGCCATTGAAAGATTGCTTAAAAAAGAAAAAGAACCAAACGTTGAATTAGCTACTCATGTAGGATTAGACACCCAAGGAGCCATTCTCTACGCCAGCAATGAAGATGATGTAATTGTTACTATTGGACTGGAAGATGTAGTCGTCGTTCGCGACAAGAATGTCACCCTAATTGTCAAAAAAGAACGCACCCAAGAAATTAAGCAGGTACTAAAAAATCTACAGTCGGATTCTCGCTTTACCGAATTACTGTGACATCCTCCCTCAATAAAAAATTGAGGGCTTCCTAGCATCGCTACTAGGCATTGCTCCCCTGTGCCACTTACCTAGAACAATGTTCCCCGGCAGCCCGACTTGAGAGCCAATTTCTTGCCTTCCCAGAGTCCCTGGGTAAGTTTCTATGCCTCTGTTACAGATTTCCTGTGCGGAGGCTATGTCTCTATTAGCTTTATAACCACATTCAGGGCAACTGTGCCACCTATCTTTCAATTCTTTTCTTACTTCAATGCGACAATTAGGACAAGTTTGACTTGTACCTTTGTGATTTACTTCACCAACAAATTTACCTCGTCGCCATCCTACATATTTCAGAATTGAGCGGAATTGCCCAAACGAAGCGTCAATTGTATGCTTACCCAAAAAACCTTTAGCCATGATTCTAAAATCTATATCTTCTACGAATATAGAATCAGCCATATCACAAAGTTTATGAGCAAGTTTGAATTGATAATCTTTGCGCTTGAATGCAATATGATTATACTGTCTTTCTACTTTCTTCCTAGCTTTTTCATAATTATTGCCACGTTTTTTCTTCTTTGACAATCTGTGTTGTAGCACTTTCAGCCGACTTTGTAGACTGCCAAAAAACTTTTGATGTGGTTCTACATAACCATCTGAAGTAGAAAGATAATGCAACAAGCCAATATCTACTCCGATATAATGACCATGCGGTAGTGGATTTGGAACATATACATCGCTTTGAATACTAATTACCGCGAACCATCCAACAGCTTTTTTGATAATTCTAACTTGTTTAACAACAAAACCATCAGGAACAGCCCTGTGTAAATTAATTCGGATTTTACCTAGCTTTGGAAGCTTTATTTGCCATCCTGTTATGGGATTAGTTTTGAACTGTGGAAAAAGTATAGATTTGAGTTGACCATACTTTTTGAATCTTGGGAACCCAAAACCTCTATTACGAAAATAGTCCCAAGCATCATGCAATCTTCTGATATTAGTTTGTAATACCTGAGAAGGAACAGATGCCAACCAAGGAAATAGCTTTTTAGCTTTTGGTAGATTATTTTGCTGTTGATGGTATCCCGGAAACGGGTAATCCGCAGGCATTATGTATTCTGATTCCAAACTACACCTATCTACAAGACATTTTCTTGATGCCAAAAAATCTTTCAATTCTCTAAGAGCATAATTGTATGACAAGCGGCAAGTTTCTAACCACTCATTAAGAAGTGCTACTTGAGAAGAGTTGGGGTAAATTCGATAGGTGTAGTTTAGGCTTAGCATGTTATGATTTTACCACAATATTACCTTGTGGTAAAACTATACTCTTACCGGGGAACGCCGGTCACCGCAGGCTCCGTAGTTACACGGCGGAGTAATGGTGACTGCAATTGAGCAAGAGCAATAAATGGCAAGCTTGACCGTTGATAGTTAAAGTAACTATCTTCGTAACTATGTCTTAAGGATTATTATATTGGGCCGCAGGGTAAGGTGAAATACAAAAAATTACCGATATTTTCGCCGTAAAGCCCCTAAATTCTATTTATGGGGATGTAACGGCAGGCGAATTTATTCGCCATTTTAAAAATCATCTTATCGGTTTCTAAATGTGTTGTATAGTTAGACATAAGGAGGTGGTAGCAGTGTTTAACCTGACATACGAATTTAAACTCAAACCCAACAGAAAACAAATAAATATCTTTGAGAATTGGTTAGAGATTAATCGACATGTCTATAACTATGCATTGCGTGAGCGTAAAGACTGGTATAAGTCACGTAGTTGTCAGGTCAACGCTTGTGGTCTCCAAAGTTGCTACATAATCTCAGCCGACGCACCCAGACCAACATATGCATCACAATGTAAAAATTTGACTGCTGCAAAAAAAGAATATCCAGATTTAAAAACTGTTCAATCTCAGGTATTGCAGCAAACATTGAAGCGATTAGAAGTTGCTTTTGTTTCAATGTGGGAGGGTAATCATGGCTTCCCTAGATTCAAAAAACGAGGCAGGATGCGTTCGTTTGTCTTTCCTCAAATGCATGGGGATAGATTGAAACCTGGTATGATTAATCTCCCTAAAATTGGCTGGACTAAGTTTCGCTCATCTCGAGATATCCCCACAGACGGAAAGTTAAAACAGGTGCGTATAGTTAAACGTGCTTCAGGTTGGTATGTGATGCTAGGCATGCAATGGGAGGTAAATCCACCGCAACCAATGCCACACGGGGAAGGGATAGGGATTGATGTTGGGTTAATTTCAATGGTTGCAACTTCTAGTGGTCTTTTAATCAAGCGTCCGAAGTTTTTTATAGATGCAGAACGCAAGCTTAAATTGCTGCAACAACGTGTCAGTAGAAAGCGCTTTGGCTCGAATAATTGGTTAAAAGCAGTACGAAAAGTTGCGAGATTACATGAATACGTTGCTAATTGTCGTAAAGACTGGCATAGAAAGTTATCACATCAATTGTGCGACAACCTAGGGATGATATTTGTAGAAGATTTAAACCTTGTTGGGTTATCTAGAGGAATGTTAGGAAAACATTGTTTGGACGCGGGGTTCGGGCAGTTCTTCAATATTTTAGAGCAAATTTGTTTTAAACGTGGTGTTTATTTTCAAAAGGTTGATGCCCGAAAGACTTCTCAAATATGTCCATTATGTCAGCACGAGACAGGCAAGAAGACGCTCGAAGAGCGTCTTCATAAATGTGATAATTGTGGCTATCAAACCGATAGAGATGTTGCAGCCGCTCAAGTAGTTCTGCAGCGTGGACTCGCAGCCGTAGGGCATACGGTCAAGATGCTTAGTGAGGGTAAATTCGTCGGAATCCCTATGAGCTAAGAATCCCCTTGTCTTTTAGACATGGGGAGTGTCAACCTACCCAATCGCCCACAATCTAAAATCGGCGGATAAATCAGTCCTTGATTAAAGAATAAAACCTCAAACCCTTGACAGAAGCGTAAAAGCTGTATTTCCTACTAGTATAGCTATTCAGTCAACAGTTAGCAGTGAACAGTTAGCAGTTAGCAGTTAGCAGTTAGCAGTTAGCATTTAACAGTGAAGAAAAAAAAGGATAACGATTAAACTCTTTATTTAACCTTTAACCTTTAAGCTTTAACCTTTGAGCTTTAACCTATTTAATTATTATTAAAAATGTTTCTAACTCAAACCGTTCCTCGTCAAAGAGAAATTATTGAAGTTTTATTCCGCAATGGCTGGGATTATATGCGACGGCTGATTACTCTTGGTAAAGCCGATGAACCCCAGTTACCTCCTCCTGCGGTTTTAAAGAATATTTTGGTAGATTTAGGTCCGGTTTATATTAAACTTGGGCAATTACTTTCTACTCGTCCGGATTTGCTGAGTGCGTCTTATATTGACGAACTTTCAACTTTGCAAGATGATGTACCACCAGTGCCTTGGGCTGATGTAGAAGTACTTATTCGCAAACAATTAAAAAATCCTTTAGAAGACAGCTTTGCCACAATTAACCACATACCTGTAGCTGCGGGTTCTATTGCTCAGACGCATAAAGCTACTTTAAAAAATGGTCAGGAAGTCGCAATCAAAGTCCAGCGCCCCGGAATTAACCTGATTGTTGACCAAGATATCTCTTTAATACAAGGTATTGCTGAGTTAGTCGCTCGTACTGAATTTGGACAAATTAATGACATTAAGGCGATCGCCGATGAATTTTGTACTGCATTAGAAGCAGAATTAGATTTTACACGGGAAGCTGGCTTTACAGATCGGCTACGACTCAATTTATCCGAAAGTAAGTGGTTTGACTCCAAAGATATAGTTGTTGCCAAAATTTATTGGGAATTAACCTCGTCAAAGCTAATGGTAATGGAATGGCTTGATGGTGCGCCTATTTTGTCGGCAACAATACCCAATCATGATAATAAGGCTACGACTCCGGAAGCAGAACGGAAAAGAATTACTAGCTTATTGTTTGCGGTTTTTTGTCAGCAATTATATGTTGATGGTTTTTTTCATGCAGATCCCCATCCCGGCAACATATTTTATCTGAATGATGGTCGTGTTGCTTTGCTCGATTGCGGTATGGTAGGAAGACTCGATCCCCGCACTCAGCAAATATTGATCGAAATGTTGCTGGCAATTGTGGATTTAGATGCTCCCAGATGCGCTCAGTTGACATTGCAGCTAGCAGGTTCATCTAAGCGGGTGGATATGTCCCGTCTGGAAGACGATTATGACCGGATGTTAAGAAAATATTTCAATCTGAATTTAGCTCAACTGAACTTTTCGGAGATAGTTTACGAAGTTTTTCAAGTTGCTCGCAACAATAACATCCGCTTACCCAGTAACATGGGACTGTACGCTAAAACCATCGCTAACTTAGAAGGATTAGCCAGAGGATTCAACCCAGAAATAAATTTCCTTGAAGAAATCAAACCATTTCTTACAGACTTATTCCGTCAACAGCTAGTTGGGGAAGCACCAGTCCGTTCTCTTTTAAGAACAGCACTTGATTTAAAAAGTCTTTCCCTACAATTCCCCCGTCAAATAGAATATTTATTAGAAAAAGTAACAACCGAAACCTTACAGTGGAATTTAACTGTTAAAGGTTTAGATGGTTTGCGACGCACCACAGACGATGCAGCCAATAGATTATCTTTTAGCATCCTAGTAGGTTCACTGATAATGGGTGCAGCAATTATATCCACCAATGCTCAAACTGCACAATTATCTTTAATTAGTAACATCCTGTTTGCAGCTGCGAGTTTATTAGGTTTGTGGTTGATTGTTAGTATTTTGCGCTCCGGAAGATTGCGGTAATCAGTTAACAGTTAACAGTTAACAGTTAACAGTGAGCAGTAAACAGTTAGGAGTTAGGAGTGTAGAGACGGGGCGCAGTGCTACGTCTGTACAGTAGTGGGAGCCGGAATGCTCCGTGATGTTTCTCAACTAGCGAAATTCCC
This sequence comes from Cyanobacteria bacterium J06633_8, assembly GCA_039820645.1. Taxonomy (GTDB): domain Bacteria; phylum Cyanobacteriota; class Cyanobacteriia; order Cyanobacteriales; family Nostocaceae; genus Rivularia. The sequence continues at coordinate 30,793 of JBCBPQ010000055.1, forward strand.
AATCCCCAATGCCCAACGCTCTATGCCCAACTCCCCATGCCCATGCCCATTTTCATTTTTCCCTAAAACCTTTAATCTGGAATATAATGCACCGTTTGAAATCAGATATATGTCTATTATCATTGCTCAGGATTTGAGCAAAGTTTATCCAGTAGCTATTAAGGAACCGGGTATTAAAGGTACAATCTCTCATTTCTTTCGCCGCAAGTACCGGGAAATTAAGGCTGTTAATAATGTTTCTTTTGAAATTGCACCCGGTGAGGTGGTTGGTTTTTTGGGGGCAAACGGTGCGGGAAAAACTACTACTCTCAAAATGCTGACTGGATTAATTCATCCTTCTAGCGGCAATGTACGAGTTGCGAATAATATTCCTTTTCAACGTAAAGAAGCTTTTTTGCAGCAAATTACGCTGGTGATGGGACAAAAACAGCAGTTGTTATGGGATTTACCGGCTCTCGATTCTTTAAAAATTAACGCTGCTGTTTATAGTATTTCCGATAAAGAATTTCATTCTCGAGTGGGAGAGTTAACCGAAATGCTTTCACTCGGGGGTAAACTTACTCAACCAGTACGAAAAATGTCTTTGGGAGAGCGCATGAAAGCCGAACTATTAGCGGCGCTTTTGCATCATCCCCAGGTATTATTTTTGGATGAGCCGACTTTAGGATTAGATGTCAATGCTCAAGTTAACGTGCGGGATTTTTTACGGGAATACAATCAGCGCTATCAAGCAACAGTTTTGTTAACCAGCCACTACATGGCGGATATTACAGCTTTATGTAAACGAGTGCTGCTAATTCATCAAGGAGAATTGATATATGACGGTAGTTTAGATGGGTTGTTGGAAAGGTTTGCTCCTTACCGAGTGATTAATGTGGAATTGGCGCAAGCTGTAGACTTAGTGACATTAGAGACATTTGGTGAAGTGCAAGCTCACGACGGTAGAATGGTTGGTTTCATGATTCCTCAAGAACAATTAACCAGTACTGTATCGCGTATGTTAAGTGAGTTAGAAGTAGTTGATTTGACAGTTTCAGAACCGCCGGTAGAGGAAGTGATTGGGAAAGTATTTCAAGCGGGAACTGTTAGCAGTTAACAGTGAACAGTACCATGACAGTGAACAGTACCATGACAGTGAACAGTTATCAGCTTTAGTGGTAGGGAGTAGCGTAATGCACTATATATTACTAAATATCTTTATTTGAATTTAGTCATTAATCTGTATAGAATCTCTATTTGCATAGTTTCAAGTTGTGTAGAATAAGCAAACTGTCGGTTTAGCTTTACCTAAAATTCGGGAAGAGGTTAAAAAAATCTAAAATTAGAAGCTCTATATAGAAAAAATATACTTTTATCTCCTTCAAATTATAGATTTGTTTTTTAATATAAAGATTTAACTTAAACAAAATAGTGATATTAAATCAGCAACCAACGAACAATTATCACTGATAACTGATAACTGTTCACTGTTCACTGTTCACTGTTCACTGTTCACTGCTCACTATCGCCTTATTTTAAATTAAAAGATGCAGCATTAAGAGTTAATAGTCTAGAAGTACAAAAAGGTAGTATAATCATTTTGGCGCAGGCACAACTTGAAAAAATTTCCGATAACATACGCTATTCGGAATAGATTTTATAAACTGGTTATATGGCTGGGGTATGATGTAACTTTTCAAGGTAATTACTAATCTAAATTAATCAGTACATTCTATATCCCAAAATTATTAACTATGCAACAGTATGATGTTGTAATTATCGGTGCAGGACACAACGGATTAGTTTGTGCTGCTTACTTATTGAAAGCTGGCTACACTGTTGCTTTATTAGAAAAGCGTGCGGTTCCTGGTGGTGCTGCCACTACAGAGGAGCTTTTACCCAAAGAAGCACCGGGATTTAAGTTTAATTTGTGTGCAATCGACCATGAATTTATCCACCTCGGGCCAGTTGAAGAAGAATTAGAATTAAAAAAATATGGATTGGAATATTTATATTGCGACCCTGTTGTATTTTGTCCCCATCCAGACGGAAAGTATTTCTTAGGACACAAATCTTTAGAGAAAACCTGTGCGGAAATCGCTCGTTATTCCCAACGTGATGCTGTAAAGTATAAGGAATTTACTGAATATTGGCAGCGCGCTTTAAGTGCAATGATTCCGATGTTCAACGCACCACCGAAGTCAATTTTAGATATTGCTGGTAACTACAATATTACGAAAATAAAAGATTTATTTGCAGTAATTGGTTCTCCCTCCAAAACCCTGGATTTTGTACGCAATATGTTATCCAGCGGAGAGGATATTCTTAACGAATGGTTTGATTCGGAATTTCTCAAAGCTCCTCTAGCAAGACTTTGTGCCGAACTTGGTGCCCCACCTTCACAAAAAAACTTGGCAATTGGTGCAATAATGATGGCGATGCGCCACAATCCGGGCATGGCAAGACCTCGTGGTGGTACTGGTGCATTAACCAAAGCATTAGTAAATTGTGTCAAAAGTAAAGGTGGGGTTATTTTAACCGAACAACACGTGGAAAAAGTGTTGATTGATGATGGTAAAGCTGTTGGTGTTCGCGTTGCAGGTGGAAAAGAATATCGCGCCAAAGAAGCGGTAATTTCTAACATTGACGCGCAAAGATTATTTATGCAAATGATTGATAAGAGCGAGTCAGATGCAGCAGATCCAAACTTACATGAAAGGCTAAAACGTCGCATTGTTAATAATAACGAAACTATCCTGAAAATTGACTTAGCATTAAACGAACCGCCACGTTTTGAACACCACGAACACAAAGATGAATATTTAGTTGGTTCAATCTTAATTGCCGATTCAGTTACTCATGTAGAACAGGCACATAGCTTATGTACTTTGGGACAAATTCCCGATGAGAATCCATCAATGTATGCCGTTTTGCCAAGTTATTTAGACCCAAGTTTAGCACCTCCAGGAAAGCATACTTTGTGGATTGAATTCTTTGCTCCCTATCAAATAAAAGATGCTAACGGTACTGGTTTAAATGGTACTGGTTGGACTGATGAATTGAAAAACAAAGTAGCAGATAGAGTCATAGATAAACTCGTAGATTACGCGCCAAATGTAAAAGATGCAATTATTGCTCGGGCTGTAGAAAGTCCGGCAGAATTAGGTGAAAGATTAGGCGCTTATAACGGAAATTTCTATCACGTTGATATGACATTGGAACAGATGATTTTCTTCCGTCCCTTACCCGAAATTGCCAATTATAAAACGCCACTTGAAAACCTATATTTAACAGGAGCCGGAACCCATCCAGGCGGTTCAATTTCCGGAATGCCCGGACGTAATTGTGCTAGGGTATTGTTACAGAATAAGCAACCCATGCAGCAGAGTTTCAAGAATGCAAAAGAAGCGATTAATTCTACCTTTGAGTCGATGTTTAAGAAGTAAGGAATAAGGTTAAAGGTTAAAGGTTAGAGGTTAAAGGTTAAAGGTAAGTGATTGTAGGTTGGGTTAGACAGGAAAATTAATTTTAATTAGTCGTGTCGTAACCCAACATTACGGTTCGTAGTTGCGCTTAAAAGCCAAAAATTTTTGCGCAGAAACGCAAAAAAAAAACAACAAAAAATAAAAAAAAAAAC
>JBCBPQ010000056.1:0-33506 GCA_039820645.1 Cyanobacteria bacterium J06633_8
CGAGAATCTGCTCAAATGCTTGCATTAATTGTTGCTTACTATTCTTGACTGCAACTGTATTCACCCTTCGACTCCTTTTTCAGTATGTTTGATGATTTCCGGAATACACGAATATCACAAAGACATACTCCTTGCTGTTTACTAGAGTAGCCTTTTTAACATTAATGTCAGCACCGTAAAAACACTTAAATAGTCTCTCTACGCACAAATGTTAGAAGATTGTGATTCTAAAAGTATTCTCAAGTAGTTTATATGTACTATATAAATAGTAATCCAACAAAAATAATTTTGTCAAGGATTAATCAGAATCTGGTGTAAAAGTCTAAAAAAAGTCGCTGAAGCCACTGGTCTTTGGATAATTTTTACGGTAGTGTTTTATAATAATGTGGGTGCTGTTACATATGTTACATTTTGTTTTTAAAGATAGTAACTAGTATCAAACTAAAGTAAATATACTCACAACGCACTGCTAAACAGCTATAAGTGAAAACCCCGTATTTTATAAGTCAATGTATACCAACGAATCCACTAAGTATGCTCACGCGGCTGATATCGGACAAAAGAGTCGTGTTTTGGTAGTAGAGGATGAAGAATTAATTAGGGAAATGCTGGTTTTGGCTTTAGAAGGAGAAGGTTATGAAGTTGAAACTGCTAATGATGGGCGTTTAGCTGTAGAGCAACTCCAAAGTTTTGACGCTAATAACAATGAGGCTATTTTCGATTTAGTTATTTTGGATTTAATGTTGCCTCAAATTAATGGGTTAGATATTTGTAGATTGGTGCGTCATCAAGGCAATCCGGTGCCAATTTTAATGTTGAGCGCTAAAGGCAGCGAAACGGATCGTGTTTTAGGTCTAGAGGTGGGAGCAGATGACTATTTAAGTAAGCCCTTTAGTATGAGGGAGTTGGTAGCACGCTGTAGAGCTTTATTGCGTCGTCAGCGTTTAATTACTACTACCGAACCTCCAATATTAAATTACAAAGAAATTACTTTATATCCACAAGAATGTCGTGTATTAGTTCGCGGAGAGGAAGTTAATTTATCGCCGAAAGAATTCCGCCTGCTCGAATTATTTATGAGCTACACTCGTCGCGTATGGTCGCGAGAGCAGTTGCTCGACCAGGTATGGGGTCCCGATTTTGTTGGAGATAGCAAAACCGTAGACGTTCATATTCGCTGGTTGCGAGAAAAACTAGAGCAGGAGCCTTCCCGTCCCGAATATATTGTTACAGTTCGAGGCTTCGGGTATCGCTTTGGATGATTGTTCGCTATCATTATCATCTGTCCCAAAACAACTTGCCGTGATTTGTGATGCTGTTACTGGGAATTTTTATCGGTCTAGGGGTAAGTATCTGCTTATGGATCTGGTATGCTATACAGTTTCATCGCTATTTCGGACGTTTTGACTATTCAAGAAGAAAGTCTTTCGTTTTTGGGTGGCCGTATAAATTTGCCAGATTAAGAGAACGGCAGCAGTGCTTGGAACAGCAACTTTTTTCTTTACAAAATTTGCTGGAAAATGCACCTATAGGGTATTTACAAGTTGACGAAGAAAATCAATTGCTGTGGTGTAACCAACAAGCTCGTCAAATGCTGTCATTAGATAAGTGGCAACCCGGACAAGTTCGTTTGTTATTAGAGGTAGTACGTTCTTACGAACTCGACCGTTTAATTGAAAAAACTCGCGATCGCCATTATTCTCAAGAGAAAGAGTGGGTGTTTCACCCCTCTTGTGAGAATGCTGAAGCCATGTTAGAACAAAAGTCAGTAGTTCTACGGGCTACCGGGTTGCCCTTACCTCAAGGTCAGGTAGGAGTATTTCTGGAAAATCGCCAGCAGCTATTGGAACTCAGCCAAGCACGCGACAGAGCTTTTTCAGACCTCGCCCACGAACTCAGAACGCCGCTAACTTCAATGCGTTTAGTTGTGGAAACTTTACAAGACCGTGTACATCCATCAATTGCGCGCTGGGTTAACCTTCTTCTCAAGGAAGTTGACCGACTAATTGACTTAGTACAAAGTTGGTTAGACCTGACTCGACTTGAGACAAACCCTTCTACTCAATTAAATTGTCAGCCTTTAGAAATAAAAGCCTTAATCAACTCGGTTTGGGAGACCTTAGAACCCATAGCGGAACGCCAAACAGTTCAATTCTCTTTGACCGGTATTCAAAACGCTTGGCTAAATGCTGATAAATCTCGGCTTCATCAAGTATTTTTCAATTTAATTCATAACAGTATAAAATACAGTCCTCCTAACGGAGTTGTTCGAGTAGAAGTTAATGTTAATATAACTTTAGAAAATAAAAATCAAAACGAGTCTAAAACTTCCCCATTCCTAGAAATCAATATTATAGATTCCGGTGTAGGTTTTGCTCAAGAAGATTTACCTTATATATTTCAGAGATTTTACCGAGGAGATAAAGCCCGTTCTCGCTCTATAAAAGGAGAGGGTGATTCAACTCTGGATGGAAGCGGCTTAGGATTGGCTATTGTTCATCAAATTTTAAGCGCTCACGGGGGAACTATCAAAGCAATGAATCATCCACAAACAGGTGGTGCGTGGCTACAAATTCATCTTCCCCAAGTTATGTCAAAATCTGTAGTTCAAGATTATATTTAAGAAAATAACTTCATGTTTGAGACTACAAGCGTGAAAGCTATCCTAAGTCGTCCTAATTTTGCAAAACCTCAACTAGCACGCGACATCAGGCGGTTAGAAAGAGATATTTTGCGTATGGGTGCTTTAGTAGAACAGTCCTTCCGTTTTTCACACCAGGCATTATTTGCTCGTGATTTATCCGTAGTAGAGCAGCTGCCTTTATTAGATAAAAAAATAGACCGATTTTACAAACAAATCGAATCGGAATGTACGGCAATTATGACGTTACATTCCCCTAATGAGCAAGATTTGCGTTGTTTAAGTGCTTTTATGCAGCTAGTGCGCGATTTAGAACGCATCGGCGATTATGCTGAAGATTTAAGTGAAATAGCCGTGAAGCTCTTTCCCTACGAGCCGCATTCTTGCATACCAGAAGTAGCAGTAATGTCTCGCCACGCTCAAGCAATGTTAGCAACAAGCTTGGGAGCGTTAGCTGATTTGGATGAAATTGGAGCAAATAGCATAAAATCGCTTGATGATGCTGTAGACGAAGCATACGAAAGAGTTTACGATATTTTGGCAAATCAGCGAGATATCCAAGGTTCTGTTGAACCGATTGTGCTATTGGCATTAGCTATTCGCTGTTTAGAACGTATGGCAGATCACGCAACCAACATTGGTAAACGAGTGGCATATATTGTGACCGGACAGCGCTCTTAATTATTTCTTTATAATTCTGACTTTGTTCAATCGTCAACAGTATAGGGCGAATATTTAATTATTAATTCTTGTTAGTTAAAATTGATTCGATCATTGCGATTCAACCCCCAACCTCTTAAAAATAAAGAGGATAGGGGTTTTTAAGTTTGTTTGGGCAGCAATGGGGAACAAGCAACATACGTCATGCCCAGCAATTCTCATTTTGGAAAATTTACCCAAATTATCGCCATAGAATCAAAATGAAAATACTTGAAAAGGCTATTGCTCAGTTGAAAATTTCCTATAAAGAACAAACATACCAGTCAGAATGAGAATTACTGCATCATGCCGCAGTAGCAGCAAAAATACATTACACGTAGTAGCTAAGTAATAAATAATACTTTTTATGATATTTTTGTTATTGAGTGACTTTTTACAAGTTATATAAAATACATATCTATAGTTATTAGATAAGAATAAATACTCTGTTATTTTTAGGGATTAATTAACAAAAATATTTGATATTATATCTTGTGAAAAGCTCATTAGCAGAGGACTATTAGTCTCTCAAGAAAACAAATAAAAAAATGAAAAACATTTGACACTTTGAATCATTGTCTGTTTAAATTAACACATAAATTGAGTTTGAGTTAGCAGGAAAATACTTAAACAATGAAAGTTAAAAATAAAAAATACACTAAGGAAAAGCATTGTAAACTAACTTACTTTTTACAAAAAGCTTACCTATTCTTAAACTTGCACGATTAAAGTAACAAAGGCGATATAAAATTGTTTCCTATCTAACTAAAAACGCTGGTGGAATTGAAATTAAACTGATGAGTATCAAACGTCGTGATTTTTTGTTGTTGATGGGAGGTACTGCAAGTGCTGTTGCATTTGGTTCCCTTTCGGGGTGCGATAGAAAAGTAACAATGCAACCAAATTCGCAGAGTAAGGCTTTATCGGTATTTCAGCCTGTAAAAGGTCCGATTCCATTACAAAATACTGCGTTTGCTCCAGAACAACAGAAAGAAGCTTACCGCAACTATGAAGTAGTTGACGATTTGGTATTACCAGATGGTTTTGAGTATCAATTGATTGCTGCTTGGGGTGATAAAGTTGGGGATTCTCGATTTGGCTACAACAATGATTATTTGTCTTTTGTGCCAACAGTCGAAAATGAAGGATATCTCACAGTAAATTTTGAATACATTAGTGCTATACCTTGGATGCAAACTTACCCCAAGGTGATAGGAAAATCGTTACCTTTGGATGAAGTTATCGGCAAGCTAAACACCGATTCTCAAGGAAAAGGTCTGGTAAACGCCTACGCTTTAGAAAAAGACGATCCGTTAAAAACTAAAATACGAGAAATTTGTTCCGAAGCATTATTAGATCAGGGTTTAGGTATTATTTCCATTCGCAAAAACGCCGATGGAAAATGGGAACGCACGTTGAGCAATGAAGATAGACGTATTAGTGGAATTTCCGGTTTAGAAGATGGACGTTATCTTAGAGCAACTGGTCCTGCCGTACTTGTATTCAAGAAACAGCAAGGGCTTGGCTATATTGACAAACTAGGCGATCGCATAATTGGTTCCTTTGGTAATTGTGCTGGTGGAACTACACCTTGGGGAACAGTATTAAGTGCGGAAGAAAATTTCCAGGCACAGGTACCAGAACCAGTCTATGCCGACGGAACATCTTTCGAGCCAGAAAAACTTCCTTTCTTATTAAGTAAGAGAGACCTTTATGGTCAGGGGAATGTGTTTGGATTGGCTGGGAATAAGTACGGTTGGATAGTTGAAGTAGATCCAGCTAACCCAAATGATTACGGCACAAAACATACTTGGCTGGGACGTTACCGTCATGAAGCAGTAGGTGTTCGTGTCGAATCTGGTAAACCTCTAGCATTTTATTCGGGGTGCGATAGAAGAGGAGGTCATATTTATAAATTCGTTAGTCGCGATAAAGTTTCCAAGCCTAAAGACAAAGCGAATTCTCAGTTACTTTCGGAGGGAATGCTTTACGCAGCTAAATTCAATCCTGACGGTACGGGAAGCTGGATACCTTTAAATGCAGATACTGTTGTAAATCCAGAACTTCCGAGCAATATCGTTGGCAATCTGCTGAATCTACCATCAGGAGCGCAATCTTCAGGAGATAAACGAACTCTTTTTGAGGTGCCAGAACCAATTCAAGGCAATTATTTTGCAGCTAAAAAAGATGAAGAAGTTGCCAAATATAAGCAACAATTTAATCAGCTCGGCGATTTGTATGCGGGTAATGCAGAGGAAAAACAGGGTGCAATCTTAATTGATGCACATTACGCCGCTAATGCCGCAGGTGCAACTTGTACGGCTCGTCCGGAGGACACCGAAATTGCACCGAATGGAGATTTGTATATAAGTTTTACTTCTGGTTCTCCGAGTAAAGACGGTGGTCCCGATAGCAGAATTTTCAAAAGTCCTGAAGGTCAAATTCCTTACGAATACGGATGGGTCATGCGTTTAACTGAAGACCGTAACAATCCCGCAGCAAATACTTTTAAATGGGTAATACTTGCTACAGGTGGCGAACCAAATAGCGGCGGAATGGGTTTTGCAAATCCCGATAATTTACTGTTAGATAAAGGTGGAAATGTATGGATGGTTACGGATACTTCAACTTCCAAATTGAATAATGCCGTCACAAATCGTACTAACGACGAAGGTAAAACTGTAAATATATCCGGATTATTTGGCAATAATACTATGTGGTATATCCCTACTTCCGGTAAAAATGCAGGTAAACCCTCCTTGTTCGGTATTGGACCAATGGAATGCGAAGTCACCGGGCCCTACTTATCCCCTGACGAACAAACTATGTTTCTTTCCATCCAGCATCCTGGAGAAACTAATGGTACTCGCCTGAATCAAGCATCGAAAAGCCTAGATTTTTTGGTATATAGCACTACAGGAGAAGAATTTACACAAACCCGTAAAGTTCCTATTGGTTCTAACTGGCCTGGTAAAACAACTGATGCTCCTCCTAAGCCTGCGGTTATATATGTCACCAAAACTTCCGAAGTTTAGTTGCTAAAAATTCTCAATTGCTCTAAAATGAGTATGAGTGTGCTTCAATATACTGTAAATTTAATTCTTTTGAGAGGATTTCGCAATAAAGCATAAAAAGAATTTAACGTTCCCATAAACACAAATTAGCAAATTTACGTAATAATGGTAACTGTTGTGCCAACATTAAGTGGCTAAATATACTTTTGATTTCTTATATTTTTACTGCTAATAACTTGTAGCCTGACGATAATTTTTATGGAGCCAGCAATTAAGCCAACAGCAGTAACCCTCTCAAGGGATATATTCCAGATGAACTATGCACTCATCACTGAATTATCTATAAATTAGCAGAGTTCCTTGAGACACTTCATCTACCTTTTGGCTGAGCCAGATATAAACTATCTACTAAATGAACATAGCGAATACAAATCGCTAATCGTATGAGTTAAATCCTAATTTGATTTGACCATGTTTTACAGGGTGGTGGCAAATCCATAGGATACCTTTGACCGCTTTAAATTCCAGCAAATACAAACCACACTAACAAAGGAATCTTAGAGAATGTATTCTACAAATCGTCCTGTAAACAGTAGTTTTTCGCAAAACACTAACAACAACAGCAGCAGTTCTTTACCACAAAGACTGTTTACTCGCCGCGAGGTGATTCCCCCACGTAACGACGTTCTTTGGAGAATTGAGCGTGGTGCAGTTCGGACATTAACCTGGAGTGAAGATGGGGCATTCATCACTCTAGGCTACTGGGGTCCAGGAGATTTGGTTGGCTATCCACTTTCCAGAGTTAAGCCTTACCAAATAGAATGTTTGACCAGTGTTGAAGTAAGCGTTCTACCACCTCAAATGTGGCATCAAGACGTTGAAGCCTTGGTTTCTCACATTCAACAATCTGAGGAGTTACTTAGTATAGTACATCGCAAACCAATTTCGTTGCGTTTGTGGCAGTTTTTAGTTTGGCTGAGTGAAAAGTTCGGTCGTGAAGTTGAACAAGGTAAACTTATCGACCTTAACGTCACTCATCAAGAAATGGCTGAGGTGTTAAATACAACACGTGTAACCGTAACTCGTTTGTTGCAACAGTTTGAAGACGAGCAAGCTTTAGTACGTCACAAACGTCGCATCATTATACGTTTACCTAATAAAGGCGGTAGGAATTAATCATGTTGTTAAGCGGTTAACACTGTTAGCCACTTAACTTTTTTCTGGTAGAATAAACTTGTGTATTCATAAGTATAATCCCTTAAATTAATCTTAAACAAAATCTTAAAGAAAGTTTTAGCTTGAGTTAATTTAAGGGTAAGGCTTATGATTTTACTATCAAGCAATAATTTTACCGGTGTGAGTGAGAAGATGAGAAAAGCAATTTGGAAAGTTCTGAAACTAAGCCCGGCTATCTTTGCAGCTACAGTATTTACAGCTAATAGCGCTTTAGCAGAAGAAGTTAATAAACAAGTAACATCTGTTGCTGAGTTGTCTGAAGATAAAGCTTCTATGGATCAGGTAACATCAGTATCGCAGTTTTCTGACGTACAACCAACAGATTGGGCATTTCAAGCATTGCAATCATTGGTAGAGCGTTACGGTTGTATTGCAGGTTATCCTAACGGAACATATCGCGGAAATCGTGCTTTAACTCGTTATGAATTCGCGGCAGGTTTGAATGCTTGTTTGGATAGAGTTAACGAATTGATTGCAACGGCGACAGCGGATATTGTTAGTAGAGAAGATTTAGCAACTTTACAACGTTTGCAAGAAGAATTTAGTGCAGAATTAGCAACCTTGCGGGGTAGAGTCGATGCATTGGAAGCTCGCACCGCTGAATTAGAAGCAAATCAATTTTCTACCACTACTAAATTAAAAGGTGAAGCAGTTTTCAACGTCACTAACGTTTTTGGCGATGAAAATGTTGATGGTGAGGATATAGACAGTAACGTAACTTTTGCTAACCGGGCTCGTTTAAATTTTCTAAGCAGCTTTACTGGTACAGACCGGTTAAAAATTCGTTTAACATCTGCTAACATCCAGCAGAATAATAGCCAAACAGGTACTAGGATGACTCGTTTGGGTTTTGCTGGCGACAATGGTAACGATGTTGAGATTGATAAAATCAACTACTCATTCAACTTAGGTCCAGCACGAGTGAAGCTAGCGGCCAATGACGCAAAGACTTACGACAGTTTAAACCACTTCAATCCTGTCTTCAAGAGTAGTGGTGGCGGTTCCATCTCGCGCTACGGACGTTTTAGTCCGATTTATCGCCTTGGTGGTGGTGGTGCTGGTGCATTCGTAACCCTAAATCCGAAAGGAAAATTTAGTTTATCGGGTGCTTATCTCGCACGAGAAAATAGCAGCCCCGATAATGGAGACGGTATTTTCAACGGCGATAATGCTATTTTTGGTCAACTAGAATTGAAGCCAAGTAAAGCTTTAAATGTAGGTTTAAGCTATGCTCGAACTTATAACGGCAACGACAACGGTTCTACAACTTTAAATCGTCTGTTGGAAAGTACTGGTAGTGAGCTTGCCAATAGACCTTTTGGAGATACTGCAACTATTACTAACCATTATGGTGTACAAGCTCACTTTAAAGTTACTTCTAATATCTCTGTAGGAGGTTGGTACGGTTACGCAGATGCGGAACAGGTAGGTGGTACGGGAGATGGTGAAATCCAGTATTGGGCTGCTAATTTGGGTATTAAAGATTTTGGTGCTAAAGGCAGTACTCTTGGTCTAATTTTCGGGCAACCACCCAAGTTAACTGACAGTGACGATACTGTGAATGGAGAAGATCCAGATACTTCTTACCACTTAGAGGCGCTCTACAAGTTACCTATCAATGATAATATTGCCATTACTCCTGGTGTATTGGTCATCTTCAATCCAGAACATGATAACGATAACGACACCATTTATGTCGGAACGCTTCGCACTACTTTCAAATTTTAAGATTTTTTGAGAATTTCATAAGTCAAAAAAGCCTGCGAAAGCAGGCTTTTTTATTATCTACTGTTAAATTAAGCCATTGGAAATAATGGGCTTTTGATTATTGATTATTCTATTTCTTAAGTAGAATTACCCCGCAATATCGTCCTGATACAATATTCATTCACCATAAGTGAAATGGCTTAATTCATAAATCGATACAAGTAAAACTTCCTATTTATGGCTAGATGTTTCCATATCAACCTTGCAGGGAATAATCATCAAGCATTATGTTTAGATTGATTAACTACTTGCAAAAAGAAAGTCGGCATCTTAGATATACCGGCTTTCTCAATATTTATTTTTACTTTTAGCTTCTTTTATTCTTGAATAATATACAACGTGATTTAAAATACATAATTTTCAAAAAACATCTGCTATAAAACTTTAAAGAATAAACCAACGTTAATATACTTATAAACTTGATTTTTCATACGATACATAGATAAAAAAGAAGAAATCTGCAAAAAGTGTATTAGTTGACTTGTTTTAACCACTAGTAATGAACTTAAATTTAACACAACAGCAACCAGTAAATATTCGTAAAAGAAAAAACGAATAATTTGGTGGTGGCTAAAACGGTAGGTGTGAGTGAGAGAAAAAATGACAAAGCTTTTCTGGAACGTTTTCAAGTTGAGTCCAGTAGTTCTTGCTGCAACATTTTTCGCTGCTAACAGTGCATTCGCTGGTGAAGCAATCGAAAAAAACACTTCTGTTGCTGAGCTATCTGAAGAATCTAACATTGGTCAGGTAACATCCGTTTCCCAGTTTACCGACGTACAGCCCACCGATTGGGCATTTCAAGCATTGCAATCTTTGGTTGAGCGTTACGGTTGTATTGCTGGTTATCCTAACAGCACCTTCCGTGGAAATCGTGCTTTAACTCGTTACGAATTTGCTGCTGGTTTGAACGCTTGTTTGGATCGCGTTAACGAATTGATTGCGATTGCAACCGAGCAAGTTAACTCTGGTGACTTAAATACCCTCAAGCGCTTGCAAGAGGAGTATGCTGCTGAATTGGCTACTCTACGCGGACGTGTAGATGGTTTGGAGTTCCGCGCTGCTGAATTGGAAGCTAATCAGTTCTCTACCACCGCTAAGTTGAAGGGTGAAGCAATCTTTGCTATATCTGGTGCTTTTGGCGATCAGAAAGCTGATGGTAGCGGAAATGACATAGATGACAACACAGTCTTGTCTAACCGTGTTCGTATCGCTTTTGATAGCAGTTTCACTGGCAAGGATAAGTTAAGAGTTCGTTTGCAAGCTCGCAACACTCCTGAGTTTACCGATCCAACAGGCACCAGAATGGCTCGTTTAGGCTTTGATGGTGACAACGGAAACAACGTTGAACTCGAAGAGTTAAACTACACCTTCAAACCTGTGAAGGGAGTTAAGGTTAAGATTGACGCTAACGCTGGTGAAAGTAACGACAATATAAACGTCTTCAACCCTTTATTCAAGAGCAGTGGCGGTGGTGCTATCTCTCGTTACGGACGTTTCAGCCCCATCTACCGTGTAGCTAGTGGAGATGCTGGTGTTACCGTTACTTTGGGTGGTAAAAAGTCTCCTATTGGTTTGAGTGCTGCTTATTTCACAGATAGTCCAAATACTACCACAAATGGTTTCTTTAATGGTAGCCACACATACTTGGGTCAGTTAGAGTTTAAACCACTCAAATCATTGAATCTTGGTTTAACCTACGCTTATAGCGACCAACTTACTGGTAATGTTAACCTTACCGGAAGTACAGGTGCTAACGGCACTAGAAGACCTTTTGGTAATGTTTCTACTATCGCTAATCACTACGGCGTACAAGCTGCATTAAAACTCAACAAGAAAACGACTCTCGCTGGTTGGTACGGTTTCACCGATGCTGAACTAGAGAATAGTAATACTGACGCAGAAATCCAGTACTGGGCTGCTACACTCGGTTTCAAAGACTTCGGTGCTAAGGGTAACACTTTGGGTGTAATCTTTGGTCAACCTCCCAAAATTACAAACCACACTATTGCTGCTAACGAAGACGAAGATACTTCTTACCACTTAGAAGGTCTTTACAAGATGAAGCTCAACGACAGAATTTCTGTTACTCCTGGCTTGTTGGTAATCTTCAACCCAGAACACAACAACAATAACGATACCGTTTACGTTGGTACATTACGTACAACCTTCAAATTCTAAATCTTTTGAATTAGAGCAGTATATTGGACGGGCATAAATGCCTGTCCTGCAAGATTTTTTAACCTGCTGGCAGCAGGTTTTTTAATACTTTCTCTCTGTTGGATTTATGTAGCGCAGGGTATCGCAGATGACTTCAGATTTAACAATTAAAGATTAAGAATTATCCGCAGGTGGTCTATCATTACTCCAAGCCCACCATACATAAGAGCAGTTACAGTAATAAAATTCTTGCCATTTACGACGATATCCTTCTGTAACTACAGGGGAACGTCTATTTATCCAAACTTTTTCAGCTTCACGACTTGTTGAACCACACTTAGGACAGCAAAATTCAATAGCATGAGTAGCTTGATTTGTCCATTGAGGAGCTACAGGAGCAAAAGCATCCATAAAAATTAATAGTTAGTGGGGATTGGGAATAGGTCATGGGGCATAGGGGATTGGGCATAGAAGATTGGGTATTGGAAAAGTCGTAATTTTACTTTACTATTTACCGTGAATTTTTTTTAGATAAGGTAAGAAAAATTAGCAACTCTCAATAAGTATAAGGAGTAGGGAATAGAGAGTAGGCAATGCTGGAAAGAAGTTAAAAGTGGTGCAATACTCCCTAAAGTCTGACAAATGACATCTTTTTTGTGAATTTGTAATGATTTGAGATTGCAAAAAGACCTTTGAATGACTCAAAATAGCTTATTAATCCTAACTTCTCGTTACCGCTTCACCAAGTATATAAAATTTGAATAAAAGTATCGAGCAGCACATATAAATTACTCCTAATGCCCGATACCCAATGCCCAATTCCCAATTTTTTATTATGGAGCCAAAGGTAGAAATTCGCTATTTGTCAGATTTTATGCCCGCTTCAGCAAGAGGTTCAGTAAAAATAATTAGTAAACCGGAACAAACAAAGGTAATTGATGCATCATTTCCATTACCTTGGCATCGAGAAAGACCAATATATATTAACTTTGATTTATGGCGGAATCTGACAAAACAACAACGAAATTTATTGCTGTTGCGTACTGCTAGCTGGCTAACAGGAGTAGAGTGGTTTCAGCCAAATATATATCAAGGTGTAGCATTAATTGGTCTTTTCGGTGGTTTGATAGAATCGGCTCAAGGCGATGCGGTGGGAGTAGTTGCTGCTGGTGGATTAAGTGCGATCGCCCTTCTGCGTTGGTATCGTCGCAATCGTTCTCAAGAGTCGGAAGTTGCTGCTGATATGGCTGCTATTCGTTTGATGAAACGACGAGGTTATTGCGAGGCTGAGGCGGCAGAACATCTTTTTAAAGCAATCGAAGCTGTTGCAAAAATTGAAAAGCGTTCAAGTTTACATTTTATAGAATTAATTCGTACCCATAATTTGCGAACTATAGCGGGTTTTTCAAAAGTAAGTAGGTTGGGTTAGACACTAAAAATTTTTTGAATCTGCAACGAAAATCGACGTTAATCGTGTCGTAACCCAACATTATGATTGCAGATAAATATGATTACGTATTAGCAATGCAGTGTTGGGTTACGACGCTTAGCAAATTATTACTTGCTTAGTGACGCACCTACATCGATTCAAAGAATACGATGTAGGTTTCTCGGCGACTCCTCTTTAAATATTTTTGTACGTCTAACCCCAATTTTTTCAAAATAGGTTTTATTTATTACGAACCCATCCTATATAATCCCGCTTATAATGAGATAATTACTTACTTTTTATTATTCTTAGTATATTTAATGACTATATTTTCTTCTCAGATAAAAAATAGCGCAATTTTTTTCTTAGTAACGGTTTCGTGGTAAACTCATCTTATAGAGTTTTTTAAATAATGGGAAGGCTTGCCTGCTTTAAAAATTTTACAACCACTCCATTATAATTAAATTTTCATATCAATAACTTTATCATCTCATATTTTCGCAATTTAAAAATTTTTTTTTCAAATAAAATTGAGAAAATTTTGAATTAGTTATTTTAAGAGAATGAATTATTTGCATGGCGCTAGAGATATTTTAATTCACATCAGATGCCAATTACCAATTACCAACGCCCCAATATAATTTACTCGCAGTGAAAAAGCTTGTAATCATAACCGTCAATAGTTTGTAAAGCTCGATTGTCTGCAACACAGTTATTAACTTCTACTGGTGCGTGAAAGTTTACCAGCCATAAATCAACTGGTCGTGATAATATTTTTAATGTATTTTGCAAAGTAATTGTAGGGACTTTTCTGTCTTTATCTTGATGAGCAAGTAAAAATTTGGGATTTTGATTTAAATTTCGGTTTAAGTTTTTATTTAAATATTCAAGCTTAAATTCTCTAGCTACTCCGATAGTTTCCCCTATTTGGACGTGGGTTTTTTGGGTAGTAGCGATAAGTACTGGGTTTTGGGAGGTTTTTTCGATTAATTTCATAAATAAATCTGGACGATAATATTTTTGATATCCTAAATTGCAAACGACGGTAATTGAACTAATCAATCCCATTAGTAAAATTATCGCTACCGCTTGTTTACCCGTAACTCCCCATCTAATCTTTTCTGCACTTTTGGTATCCCAAATTGCTGCTAGAATCGCTCCCAGTAAAACCATTACAGCGGGGAAATAAACAAAGTTATATCTAGCACCACGTGTTAAGTCAATTCCGAGAAAATAAGTAAATATAAAAAATAAAATAATTGCTCCTAAAATAAAGCTGGATAATGCTTGAATTATTAGCTTATTTGGCGATGATAATAGCAGAATATAACGGCGAATCAAAATCGGTATTAACCAAATGAAGAAAATTATCATTACCAATCCAGAAGCAATTACTACTGACAATTGAGATGCTTCAACTGGTAATAAAGAAATCATTGTAATCCAAGCAGCTATTGCTTGAAAAATCGGACTAATCCAAGCGAATCCAACACGCTCTCCTTGAATCCAATCAGTTAAATCATCACCGTAACTGTTGTTAATGAATATTGGCACCCATACTAATCCCGCCATAAATGTACCAAGAGCAACTGCATAAATCCGTTTCCAGGGAGAGCCAAATAAATAATTCAAAAAATTAAAACTGCCCTTGTCAACTACCGTGTTTTTGTTTCTCCACTCTTTCCATATCGTAAACATTAAAACAAAAACTTCCGCACAGAGAGTGAAAGCAAAAAAGTAATGAGTAGCAATACCTAAAGCGTTAACTATCAACCAACAAAGTGCAATATGAATCGGTAGTTGAGTGCGGTTATGAATGTGACGTATGGTAATAGTTAAACAAGCCAGAGTTGCTATTACCCATAAAATAGCTAAAGTATAATGACGGGCTTCTTGGGCTAAAAAAATACCAAACGGCGATACTGCCATTATTGCAGCAGCTAAATGACTTATCAAACGAGAACGAAATGCCAACCAGCACAAACCAAATATTGCTGGAATTGATAATCCGCCGAATATAGCCGCAAGCAAACGCGCAGCCCATACAGAAACTAAGCCTGCATTTGTGGGAAATAACTGCAACCACAAATGAGTCAAGACAAAATATATTGGCGGATGATTACTTTCATTGAATAAATGACTTAACACATCCCTGACACCAGCTTCGGGATTTGGTTTTAGCGGTTGCAATAAAGTATCAATAGTAATAACTTGGTCTAAAGGTACTCCTAAAAAACTATTTCCCAAACTAAATACTAAAGTAGAAAATTCATCAGTCCAAGGAGATTTACCAGACAAATTAGTCAAACGCAAACTAATTCCGATGACTAGCCAAGCCAGAAGCAATAAAACGTGAAACCACCGGGAATATATGCGAGCCATAGCCAACCATCAACTCATCTTAATCGATAGTAGACGCTTTTTTGACTTCTCTGCCGCTTGAAAGACGGCAGATTCTAAGCGGTTGTCGCTGCAGGGTTTATAAACCCGTTGCGCGACGCTTGCTTACGATATTTATTTTTCAAATTTTTGAAAACATCATACCGTTTCGGGTCAGATATTATTAAATTTCGTATGCACAAATCATATAGCGATTTGAAATTATTTAACTTGGGTTACTCGCCAACTGAGTTTGAGGTTTACCCAAAAATTCCATAGGGTAGCTACGGCAATTGCAATCAGATTTGCAATATAACGATTGGAAATTACAAAATTAAATACTAAATTCAGCACTAGAACATTAATTACTAATCCTGCTAGACAAATAATATTGAATTTTAAGAATCGCTTCAAACGTTGATTCCAGCCCTTCTGCTTCATTGCAACATCAGCAAAAGTCCAAGCATCATTCCAGAAAAAATTATTAAATATAGCAATTTCTCCGGCGATAATTTTACTACGAGTTAAAGGTAAAGCTAAAGTATTAGAATCGCTAAGCAAGTAAAGTATTGCCATATCTACGAATACTCCGCTTAAACCTACCATACCGAAACGAATAAATTTACCGACAGGGAAACCCCAACGCTGGCTTAATTGTTCTACCTTTTCTGAAGAGAAACGCAGTCTTAATAAATGACGGATATAGTCCAGATAATGCTTCCAACTCACTTTACTTTCTCCGTCTTGACGCTCGCAAAATACATAACCAACTTCTGCTATTTCATCTACTTTTCCTCTTCCTAAGACTTCTAAGAGAATTTTATATCCTATAGGATTGAAAGTTATATTTTCTAAGCAGCTGCGACGTACCATAAAAAAGCCGCTCATAGGATCGGAAACTCTACCCGTAACTCGCGGCAATATAATTAACCCTAATAACTGGGCACCCCGAGATAAAAAACGTCGGACAAAACTCCAGCTACTTACCCCACCATCTTCTACATGACGGCTGGCAACTGCTAAATCATTACCTTTCTCAATGGCGTTTAATAGTTCTAACAGTATATGGGGTGGATGCTGTAAATCTCCATCAATCACACCCAGTACGCGCCCTCTAGCATTTTGCCATCCACGAATCACCGCAGAAGAAAGCCCCCGTTCGTTTTCGCGGCGCATCACCTGTAATTGCGGAAATTCTGAAGTCATCGACAAAGCAGTTTCCCAAGTACCATCCGGGCTATTATCATCAACTACGATTAATTCATAGTCTCCGGGTATAGTTTCATCAAGTAAGCGACTTAGTATCCTAACGATTTTATTGATATTGCCAGCTTCTAGATAAGTAGGAATAACCAATGAAAAAAGTATACTTTGATTGGTAGCACCAACTTTAGATAGCAATCTGGGGATCCGCAAATCACCATTGGGCACAGATAAAAGATTCTTCGGTTGAATGATACTCATGAAGAAAAATAAATATGAAGGCAAAGTGCTTTTAGTTATTATGCTGTGAACTACCTACACTCACCGCTTGCGGTGAGTGTAGGCTTCCCAATTCATCGGGGATTGCCTCAACCTTCGTAGATTTTTTACGTCCCGAAGATTTTGGTCTTACATCCCCTCGGTGGGCAGAAGAGCTAGTTCCTAACTCCAAAAGTCGCAATCCTTCATTTTTAATATTTATTGCAGCATTAACATCTCTATCATGCTGTTTCTGGCAGTGCGGACAGTCTAGGAACCGGGAGCATCCCAATGAATCATATCCTTCTTGCTGTTTCAGGTAAAAATCTTACAATGCATTTAATTTGATAAGCAAGCGTTACAAATTGATATTACCTGTAAAAATAAACTGTGTGCTTAATTTGAGAAATACTACTTTTTGACATATTCCTGTGAAAAATTTTGTGAAGAGTGAAGTTGATACTATTCTTGAACGTGCTTTAAGCGGTTGCGATGTATCTCCTGAAGAAGGGATTACATTATTAAAACAAACCCATCCAAGCGCGATTTGTGCGATTAATAGAACTGCCGATAAATTAAGATGCTCCCAAACTGGGGATACTGTTACCTATATAATCAACCGTAATATTAATTTTACTAACGTATGCGAGCAACACTGTAGCTTCTGTGCATTCAGGAGAGATGAAGGTGATGAAGGTTCTTTCTGGTTGGATTGGGGGCAAATTTTAGAAAAAACTACAGATGCAGTCAAACGGGGTGCAACTGAAATTTGTATGCAAGGTGGATTAAACCCCGAAGCGAAAATAGACGGTAAATCTTTAAATTACTATCTCAAGTTAGTAAAAACTATCAAACAAGAATTTCCTCAATTACATCTTCATGCCTTTTCTCCCCAAGAAGTGCAATTCATCGCCAGACTTGATGGACTAAATTATGCACAAGTGATAGCCGCTTTACAATCAGCTGGTGTGGGTTCTATGCCAGGTACCGCAGCAGAAGTATTAGACGATAAAGTCAGACGTATTCTTTGTCCCGAAAAAATTGATACAGCAACTTGGTTGGAAATTGTCACCACTGCCCATCAACTTGGTTTACCCACTACCAGTACCATGCTCTCAGGACATATAGAGACTATAGAACAACAAATCGGACATTTACAAAAATTGCGATCGCTACAACAAACCGCAGTAAATAAAGGCTATCAGGCTCTAATTACGGAGTTTATTTTGTTACCATTTGTCGGGCAGGAAGCACCAAAACCTTTACGTAGGCGTGTCGGACGCGATCAGCCCGATTTAAATTCTTCACTATTACTTACTGCCGTAGCCAGGATTTACTTAGGGAATTGGATACCGAACCATCAACCTAGTTGGGTAAAACTAGGAATTGAAGGTGCTGCAAAAGCTTTAAATTGTGGCTGCAACGACATCGGCGGTACCTTAATGGAAGAGCATATCACCACAATGGCTGGTGCTGTAGGTGGTACCTGTATGGAAGTAGAAACTTTAACAACTACCATAACTTCTTTAGGAAGACCCTATCAACAGCGCAATACCCTTTATGAAAAAGTTTGAAGGGAATTAGTAAGCTGTTGTGTATTTGATTTGTATGCAAGGCGCGGGCAGGATGACCGCAATACAAGAATAAAATATTTTGGCTTATGCAATTTAGCTGCGTATTAACTTAATTAACTTAATTGTTAATTGGGCATCTGGCATTAGGTATTGGTAATCGGAGTAGAAAAACAATAATTAACTAACTGATGGTCCACACCCTGCGGTTGAACAACTGATAACTGTTTACTGCTTAAAGCTTCTTCAAGAAACGATCCCTAGGATACAAATACAAGATACGATGGACGTTGATTTAAGTATTTGTTCACAAACAATGCATGTCAGTAACCCAGGTCTGCTAGCGAAGCGTGTCCGCCCCGGACATAGACTCGCTCGTTTTCCATCTACCAAGATTTTCTTATGAAGCGCTATTGGTCACATTTACTTGCCTTAGTTTTGGTTGTAGTTATAGGTTTGACTGGATGTTCCAGCGCTCCTGATAAACTAACTGGCGATTATCGGCAAGATACTTTAAACATTGTCAACGTATTGAGAGAAGCTTTAGCCTCACCCGACGATGCCCCTGATAAAACAGCAGTTCAAGCAGAAGCACGTAAAAAAATTAATGAGTTTGCCGCTCGTTATCAGCGTAATACATCTGTATCCGGTCTAAGTTCTTTTACAACTATGCGAACTGCTCTTAATTCCTTAGCTGGACATTACAGTTCTTATCCAAATCGTCCGGTACCTGAAAAACTCAAAAATCGTCTGGAAAAAGAGTTTAAGCAAGTAGAAGCTGCCCTTAAACGTGGCTCCTAATTGCCGTATCACTTTATGAATTTACGGTTAGTAGTTAGGATTCGATAAAAAACTACTAACCGTAACTATTTATAAAGTCTTGATTAATTTTTCGTTAAGGTTTTGTTATTTTTATTTATTGTCAATTATCCTTTATTTGTTTTGTATAAAGGACAATATCGTCCTTATTTCTAGGTCTATTAAAGCTAGACTCATTATCACAACTATAAATTTCATATTCATATCCCTATAATAGCAACTTGATATATTACAATAATCTATCGCTTATATAGATTTTACTAATCTTCGGCTATAATAATGCGTTTTCATCTGACACTTTTTATACTAAATTAGTTTACGGATTTCTTAGCGATCGCAAAATATAAGAGCAAACTTAATTACCAAAACAATCAAGTATTATATATACCTAAAGATACTACGGATGTATTTTAAAGCATAAAAAACAACACACAATTACTTAAAGTCGTGGCTATTGACATTTTGGAAAAAATCGAATAATGATATACGGCAACAGAAATGGAACTAATAAAGTCTATAAAATCTAGGCTTTAAAGCTCCCATATCACTTTTTATGTAATAAAATACACGTTACCTAATAAAGATGTATTGGGGTTGGTTACTTTTTTAAATTTTATTAGTGAGTATGTCTAAGCGTCCCTTGAATGTTGCAAAACAAAAGTTAATTTTACGACAACTGTTTACAGTAATTTTCAGTACAAGCCTGTTTCTTCCCTACCTCAAAACTCAGTCAGTAAGCGCACAAGTAACCAGGTATTGCCATATATCATCTACCGCAGTCAAAGAAAAAGAAAAATTACGTTTGTCAGCACAAAAAGGCAACCGGGAAGCAGCAAATCGTTATCAGCAATTAGCGAGACAGCATTCACGGGCAGTACAAGAATGCCGAAGACGTACCTGGCCTCAAGTTCAAGCTATCTGGTTGCGCTTGTATCCCTGCGACGTTAAAGCAGGGGCACTTGACAAAATTATGGATAATATTGTTAACCGGGGGTATAACCAAGTTTACGTAGAAACTTTTTATGATGGGCGAGTATTATTACCAACAAGCTCGAATCGTACAGCATGGCCTTCTGTAATTCGTACTCAAGGTCAAGAAAATACCGATTTGTTGGCTCAAGCCATTCAAAAAGGACGCGAACGGGGATTAAAAGTATACGCCTGGATGTTTACTACTAATTTCGGCTATACCTACGCTCGACGTAAAGATAGAGAAGAAGCGATCGCTCGTAATGGAAAAGGTCAAACAAGCCTTTATGTAGTAGATAATGGCTCTCAAGTATTTGTAGATCCTTATAATCTACAGGCAAAGCGTGACTTCTACCAAATGGTAAGGGAAGTAATGCGCCGTCGTCCGGATGGTATATTGTTTGACTATGTGCGCTATCCTCGTCAAGCAGGCAAAGATTCTATTGCTACCAGAGTTACAGATTTGTGGTTGTACAGCAAATCTACTCAACAAGCATTATTTCAACGAGCGCTAAATAACAAAGGATTGGGGCTGATTCGGCTATTTTTGAGCAAGGGATACGTTACATCATCAGATATAGCAAGGCTTGACGAACAGTATCCTCAAGAAGGAGAACCCTTATGGCAAGGGCGTACTCCATCCATTGAACAAAAAGCACTTAGTTCTCCACAACAAAGGCAACCCTTACTGCAATCACAATTGTGGCAGCTTTCAGTAGCTCATGCAATGCAGGGTATTCTAGATTTTGTTGCCCTTGCTGCTTATCCAGCCCAGCAACTGGGAGTACCTGCTGGAGTAGTATTTTTTCCTGGTGGAAATAAAACAGTAGGTAAAGGTTATGATTCCCGCTTACAACCCTGGGATAGATTTCCTAATTCTTTGGAATGGCATCCGATGGCTTACGGAAAATGCGGTAATAGTCAATGTATTGTTTCCCAAGTCAAGAGAGTATTAAACACCGCTAAACCTGGAACCCAAATAATTCCAGCCTTAGCAGGTAGTTGGGGTAAATCTGTCAGCAATCGTCCACCTTTAGAAGTTCAAATGCGAAATTTGAGTAAGTACAAGCCATATCTCAAAGGAGTCAGCCATTTTGCTTACTCTTGGCAAAATCCCCAAGACGATACCAATAGAAAATTCTGTAGAGTGCGTTAATCAATAAATGTAGAGACGTAGCAATGCTACGTCTCCACAGTCTTGAAAATAAAAAGGGATCTACCACAAAAATTTCAAAGTAACTAAATACTTTGTGGCTGTAACTTCAAATATTCAATAAAATCTAAAAGTTCTGCATCAGTTAGTTGTTGACGCGAGCGTTTGTGATATCTTTGCAGCAAATACTGCCTTCCTTGTTCTGTATTCCAATTTAAAAGCCTCAAATACTTATCGGATTGGGCAATTAAATTGTCGCGCAATTGAGCGGTTGTCAGTTCGTCATTAATATAATCAGCTTTATGATTAATTTTCAAACTGATATTTTTCCCTAAAGCTTGCCAGTTAATTTCCTTATGTTCATCCCAACTAACATCAATGCTCCTGTAAGTTGCTGGATTATAGACATTACAAAAGACTATTTTTTTATCTCCAGGTTCAACCGCAATTGTTAACGGGTGCTGCAATTCTTCAAAACTCAGTTTATCCAAAGACAACAACAAACCTTTTGAAAAGTAAGAATCGCTACCCGAACGTACAACATAAGGCTTATCGGCGAGAATATATAAATCAGTTTTTTCCGTTTCTCCAAATGAAGTTTCTACTTTCTTATTAACTTCTATTCCCGTTATCACACCAGTCAAAGCTTTATCGTAAATTGGAATCTGCTTTTTTTCTTCAGAAAGCGAGTACCAGCAATAATCATTTTCTCTGCTGACAAAAATATATTGCAATCTTGGAATCGGACCAAAACCTAATTTAATATCCATTTTTCCGTTATTTTTATTAATTAGTGTTTTTTACAACCCGTTATCAACGGCTTTATACATATAATTCCCTCAATCGCCCCTAAATTATCATTCACATATCGGCTTCTGTAGCAGGCTTATTTTTTAGCTTAATACATAAATACTATATTTGTGAAAATATAAACCCCTCCCCAGTAATTTGAGGAGGGTAAGCTATCGATAAATTTTTAATGCAGCGTTAACTACCCAAGAAATAGTTCATATTAATTTGAATATTAGTACTCAAACCAACTACAAATACAGCCGAATCGCCAAACTTAGGGGGACCTGTAAGAATTCGAGGATTACGAGAAAATCCAAATCCTTCAGTAGGAATACCTAAATAATTTGTATTAAGTTTTCCATCGCTATTTTTATCATGAAACATTGCTACAGCATAAGTTCCAGCTTTTAAAGAAGGAATATTCAATTTTACGTTGCTATTTGCAAGCTTGACACACTGCGCTTTTACAGCACGTTTATTATTGCTGGGAAAACCACGACTGCTAGAAAAAAGGCTGAAACAAACTTGTCCTTTTTGATTTTTGAGTCCTTTAACACTGACTGAAAGATTACTATTTACACTACCTTCAGCGCTGGGTAAGAATGCTAAATTTCCAATAACACTCAAAAGTGCAATACCCACTTGAAACTTATTCTTTAGTAAATTCATACAAATTGCCACCGAAACAAACTCTTACAGAATAAAGCAAATAATTCACTCTATGAATTTACTAGTACACAATGTTACGGCAAGTATCAGTGAGTTTTACAATGTAGTTTAGTTTTCCTTTTAACCCAAGCTATTTGAGTATATCACCAATAATATTTATCATTAGTATATTTTTTCTTGTAGGGTGCTGTGACACTTTGAACAATTTTGAACGTAGTAATAATGACTTCAGTGTCACGCACCAGTGTGTTATTGCCATCGTCACGACCATTTCCGATCAAATCAAAATTCCCATAGGTGGTCGGGATTATTGAGGTTCCCAAATCAACTAACTAATCAACAATTCTCAAAAACAGTAATTTAAAGATTGAATCAAGAAATTTAATTTACTGAAGGAATTACTTGAAAATAAAGTATAAAAAATACTCGCTATCTAGTAGCTCTGAAAATTAAATGTTAGGCTATATCCTATCGGACACCCTGGTAAGACCTTTCCTCAAAGGAACCTAGCAACTCTCTCTTCCTTTCTTTCCTCTGCGCCCTCTGCCATTTTTTAATCCGTAACATTGACGAACATGCAAGTTTTTTTTTACTTAAATATCAATAGTTAAGCAAAAATACTTAAAAAAAATGTTTTTTTACACAATTAAAGTATTACAATTCAAAAAAATAGCACAAATCACAGATGGTGCGTGACGCTATAACAAGTTTTATAACTACGTACAAAAATTGTTAAAGCGTCACAGCACCCTACAATAAATAATCAAAATACATTCTTGTGGGATGGGCATCCCTGCCCAATACTACTCGGTTAAGGAATTAAACCCTATTTCCAGATCCCCCAAACCCCCTTTTTAAGGGGGGTTAATTCCCTCCTTCTTAAGGAGGGCTAGGGAGGATCTCCTCTTAACCGAGCAGTATTGCATCCCTGCCTGTCCAAATTTTCTAAAAAAAGAACGGGCAAAAACCCGTCCTTGTATAAAATCAAAACTACTTCAAACTAAAAACTAATTGCCAATCTCCGGGGCACTCATCGATACCGCAGGCACTTTTTGCTGAGCTAAACTCGGTACAGAATCGCGCAATCTTTCTGTTAACTGTAATGTTGTTGAGTCGTAAATCTGAGTCAAAATCTTTGGGTACAAACCAATTCCGATAATTGGAATCAGCAAACAAGCCACAATAAATATTTCGCGGGGTTCGGCATCAATAAGTTTTTGAGTAGAAATTAACTCTTTGTTTTCTTCGCCGTAGAAAATTTCCCGCAGCATTGATAGTAGGTAAATTGGTGTCAAAATTACACCAACTGCCATCAAGAACACCACAAATATTTTGAAAGTGTTGTTATAGGCATCGCTGGTAGCAAAACCTACGAATACCATTAACTCTGCCACAAAACCGCTCATTCCTGGCAATGCTAAGGAAGCCATAGAACAAGTGGTAAACATGGCAAAGATTTTACCCATTTTTTGACCAACACCGCCCATTTCATCAAGCATCAAAGTGTGGGTTCTATCGTAAGTCGCACCAACTAAGAAGAACAAACTCGCTCCAATTAATCCGTGGGAAACCATTTGCAGTACTGCTCCGCTCAAACCTAAATCGGTGAAGCAAGCAATACCAATAAGCACAAATCCCATGTGGGAAATTGAAGAGTAGGCAATTTTCCGCTTCAGGTTACGTTGAGCAAAGGACGTTAGGGCTGCGTAAATAATATTTACAACCCCCAAAATTATTAATGCTGGAGCAAAATAAGCATGGGCATTGGGAAGCATTTGGGCATTCATCCGAATCAACGCATAACCACCCATTTTTAACAAAATTCCTGCTAGCAACATATGCACGGGCGCTGTAGCTTCACCATGAGCATCTGGTAACCAGGTATGCAAAGGAATAATGGGTAATTTAACTGCGTAAGCGATCAAGAAAGCAGCATATAACCCAAGTTCCATTTTCAGAGGAAAATCTTTAGCGCCTAACGTTGCCATATCAAAAGTAACGTTATCGCCATAAAATGCCATTGTTAGGGATGCCAGCAAGATAAATAGCGAACCACCAGCAGTGTACAAGATAAATTTGGTAGCTGCATATTGTCGCTTTTTACCTCCCCAAATTGCCAGTAGCAGATAAACCGGAATCAATTCTAATTCCCAAACTAGGAAAAATAAAAGCATGTCTTGTACCGCGAATACAGCAATTTGTCCGCCGTACATTGCGAGAATCAAGAAATAAAATAGCTTGGGTTTAAAGGTTACCGGCCAAGCTGCTAAAACTGCTAGCGTGGTAATGAATCCAGTCAAAATAATCAACGGCATTGATAAGCCATCTGCCCCTACCGACCACTTTAAATCTAATTGGGGAACCCAAGCATAACTCTCCACCAGTTGCAAATCGGGATTGGAGAAGTCGTACTGAGTATAAAAAGCGGTAACAATCAGTGCAAAATCTATCAACCCTACTATAAGGGCAAACCAACGTACTGTTTTACCGTCTTTATCTGGGATGATAGGAACCAGCAGCGATGCTGCTATGGGCAACAAAATAATCGTTGTTAGCCACGGAAAATTAGCTATATTCATCTCTTTTGCTTAGGAAGGAATAATAAATTTTGGCTATCAACTACTAGCTATTAATTAGCAGTTTTTTTTTGATTTGGCGGGAATGTTCCGGTTGATTTAACAAAAAGTCACGAGATGGAACCTTAAAAAAATGGGGCAGGCTTCCCGTTCTGGGTCGGAGACCCAGAACGGGCGAGTCCCTATGTTTAGAAACAAAGGGCGCATTTATAAAGCCTGCCCCATTTTTTTTGCAGAAATTGTTGGTCAAAAAGATGAAGGCAGAGAAATAAGTTTATCTGCCTTCATCCCCATTCATCTGATTCTTTAATCTCTGGCTATCTCAAGCGTTAAGACGCTGCTTTACCAGTAGAAACGTAACATATTACATTTCTATATCAAGTAACACCAAAGACAATTACTAAGCCCAAAACTGCTCCAAAGATAATCAAAGCGTAGAGTTGTGCGCGTCCGGTTTCGATGTACTTTAAACTTTCACCACTGAAAAGGGTGAAAATTCCGGTGAGGTTAACAGCACCATCCACAACTCGGAAGTCAACTTCCAATACTTGTCTGGCTAAACGACGTAAGCCGAGAACAAATACCCGGTGGTAAATATCATCGAAGTACCACTTGTTGAGAGAAAGTTTGTAAAGCGATGGAATTTTGGCTGCAATAGCTGCTGGGTCGATTTTTTTGGCTCGATACATCAATATAGCCAAGATAATTCCTGCAACGGCTATAGCAACGGAAATTCCTGCCATCGTATAAAACTCTGTGGCATCGAATTCCGCAGTTTTTTCCATCACTTCAGCTAAAGTTTCGCTGGGTGGATAAATAAACTCCTCAAAATAGTTTGCATAAGGAGTTCCTACCAAACCAATTAGCATCGAAGGAATTGCCAAAACCATTAACGGTAAAGTCATCGTCCAAGGAGACTCATGGGGTGTATCGCTGTGTCCGTGACTATCGTGTGAATGGTCGTCGTGACTTTCTAATTCTCCCTGCTTCATTGCTCCAGGACCGAAATTGGTCGCAACTGCTGGTTGAGTTAACTCACCTAAAACACTTTCATCTTTACCCCGGAATTCACCTTCAAATGTCATGAAATACATTCTAAACATGTAGAAAGCGGTAATTCCGGCAGTTAACCAACCTACAAACCATAAAAATGGGTTAACGGCAAAAGCAGAACCAAGAATTTCATCTTTTGACCAGAAACCAGCAAAAGGTGGAATACCAGAAATTGCCAAGCAACCAATCAAAAAGGTAATTGCGGTAACTGGCATATATTTTCGCAGCCCGCCCATTGCTCGCATATCTTGAGCCACTACTGGATCGTGACCTACAACTCCCTCCATTCCGTGAATTACCGAACCGGAACCAAGGAACAGCATGGCTTTAAAGTAAGCATGGGTCATCAAGTGGAAAAAACCAGCAGTATAAGCACCTACTCCCATGGCCAAAACCATATAACCAAGTTGGGAAATGGTTGAGTAAGCCAAACCTTTCTTGATGTCATTTTGGGTTATAGCAATTGTTGCTCCCATAAACGCAGTAAATGCGCCAACATAAGCAATGACGTTCATTGCCGCCGGAACATGTTCAAATACCGGGTACATTCGAGCAATTAGGAAAACCCCCGCAGCCACCATTGTTGCCGCGTGAATCAAGGCTGAAATGGGGGTAGGACCTTCCATTGCATCCGGAAGCCAAACATGCAGGGGAAACTGAGCTGATTTTGCTACCGGGCCTAAAAAGATTAAAATCGCAAAAACAACGGCGAGGAGGTTGCTCAAGGCCCCGGTTTGCACGAGGTCAGCTAGGCGATCGCCCATAACTTCAAACTCGAAGCTTCCCGTCGCCCAGAAAAGTCCTAATATGCCCAACAACAAACCAAAGTCACCGACTCGGTTGGTCACAAAAGCTTTTTGAGCGGCATCTGCTGCGGACTTGCGGTCGTACCAGAAGCCAACCAGCAAATAGGAACACATCCCGACCAGTTCCCAAAATATATAAATTTGTACCAGATTTGGACTAACAACCAAACCTAACATTGAAGAGCCAAACAAGCTCAAATAGGCGTAAAACCTTACGTAGCCTGGGTCATGAGACATGTAGCCATCCGTGTACACCATCACTAAAACAGCTACACTTGTCACAATTGCCAGCATAACTGCTGTAAGGTGGTCCACAGTATAGCCCATAGTCAAATGAAAGCTACCTGCTGCTGCCCATTCCAAAGTGCGCGTGTAAGTAGCGTGTCCTTGGATTTGACTCCACAACAAACTAAACGACAGCCCCATAGCTGCTGCCATTAAAGAAATAATTAATACGGCATTTAGCTGTCGTAGGCGGTTAGTCACCTGATTGAACGAAATTAAGCCTAAGCCGACCAGCATCGCTCCTAAAAGCGGTAAAACTGGAATCAGCCAAGCATATTGATAGATTACTTCCATCACTGATGCCTACTTTTAGAATTCTTCACTCTTATTAGAACATTGCCGCGAAGTAGAAAATGTTTCGCTGCGACAGAGGAAACTCTGTGCCCTTTCTCATTTACCCATCCGCGAGACAATTGTCCTGGTCGGAACTGTTAATAATTGTGACACACACAATTTAAGATAAAATACCCCACCCAAAGATTATTTCGGTGGGGTTATTAACAATAGTTTCATTTCGATTACTAATTTTGGCGAAGAATCAAAGCTCTTACATCTAGGCTGCAACACCAATGGCTATAATACTTTGAAGCTACATCCGAAAGCAGGCTATCCGAGCGAAAATATAGACACTGATACCCCAATTTATAAAAATTTTTTTTACTTTTCTTAAGCAATTTCTTAAATAATCTGTTAATAGACACTCCTGTGCTTCCCTTGTACTAAAACCAGAAAATTCTTAGGGCTTAAAACAATATTTGCTCAAGCAGGTTTCTTGCTGCACTGATTAGATTTTTTATCTCCGCTAAGGGTTTTTGCGTCTAAAGCAGTATTTCCAGTACGCCCTTCCATACTAAGTTCGCGATGTAAAATGGTAATTATGGTTTATCTCTAAAATTAAATATCAAAGACCTGCTCCCCTCTTACCATCAGACAAGCGTTTTAAATCGTTTGACTCCAAAAAAAACAGCAGACAAAAATCTTAATCTTCTCGTAATACTGCTTTAGAGCGGAAGTTACGGACAACCAAAGAATATAGTGATTTTAAGCACCTAGCTTTAACGGTTGACAATCTAATTCCTTGTTAACTCTGCTACCATAAGCTCGAGGTAAATTAGTGTAGCAATATTTCATTTCAGTTAAAGCTGTAAATAAATCTTCTCTACCTCTAAAACCTTCTAAACGCTTTCGGACAATACCGTTTTCAATCAACAATAAAGTTGGAAGAGTTTTTAGTTTATAAGTGGTAGACAGTTTGAAATTATCATCAGCATTTACTCCAACTAACTTAATTTCTTCGCCACATTGAGATTTAAATTGAAATAATAAAGGTTTTATGATGCGACATAAGCCACACCAAGGTGCTTCAAAATTAACTAAAACTGGAACTTGAGATTCTAAAACTTCTTTTGTAAATGTCCGTTCATTAACCGACAACACCATGATGCCTCTTGAACTTAATGGTTTTCATATTATCACTGCTTGCTATAATCGCCTTTGCAATTTGATTGCAAAATCGATCCATAGACTTTTCTGCTTACATATACTCAAAGCAACATTATCTACTTTGATAACTGCTTGCTTGTTTTATTTTCCGGTGCCCCCTTTGCTTTAAATAAGCAAAACTCCTCTAGTTGGGCAATTATTAAACATCTTTAACTTAGAAGTCTTGTTTCACCCTATAGACTACATAGCATTTTTGTTATGTAGTGATGACAAACAAGTAGATGTTTAAATTTTGACTTCTATTCAGTTAAAGCTGCCGCCATCTAATATAACCGATAGATTGGCGAAATTGGCGTAATTTTCCTGATGAAAGAGGTAGATAGCAGGATCGACTACATACTATTAAATCTCTACTTTCTCAAAAAAACACCCCCTAGACAAAACTATATTTCGAGCGGGCAAGGTCAATCTCAAGGACTTATACTGTAGATAAGAAAGCATGTTAATTTGTTATTTTTGCCTGCCCTCTAAACAAGAAAGTTTCACCTACTTCATACAACTGTTTGAATTTATCCTACATTGAATCGGTCGCAACTCAAGACTATTGAAACTTGAATATTTTTGCGCTCCAATGCTTGCTGCTGTAAGTATTTAGATGACCCAAACGGTCTACCATTCTACTCTACTAGTTAAACTCATCAAAAAGGGGTGAGACCACCAAAATAAAATTACAAAGCAGGCAACTCCTAAATAAGCAGGACGTAAAAATTCCTTTGCCTTAATTGATTGACGACCATCGAAAACCGCCGCAAAAGGAATAATACTAGTGCGTCGCTTTACTTCTTCAAAGGCTTGACCATAACGTGCATACAAACGGCGATCGCCATGCCATACCGCAAATAAATGGTGCAGTACTAAACCGATAGAGGTTAAAAGTGTAAAAGTAGTACCTATCCATAAAGTGTGGGCAACACACCAAATTATTTGTCCTACCATTTGTGGATGCCGGGTAATACGAATAATTCCTGTTTCGTACATATGAACTTGTGGCTTGGAGATAGCAGCAACTTCCAGTAGATTAAATGTAGAAGGATATAAAAATACAAAAGAAATTGCCGATAATACCCAGACCAAAGTCTGTATTCCGGGTACATTTTGTACCTGCCAAAGCTGCAAGCCATCATAACGATGGTTAAAAAAGTAAACAACTAAGATTACAGCTAACACAAGGCTGACAAGTGCAAATAAAATCCGATAAAGCCTTGCTCCTATGAGCTTTTCTGCTTTTTCACGCAGGGCTGCTCCTCCACTGTGAGCAATTGCAAAAGTCAATAACAGTCCCAGCATGACACAATGAGTGGAGGTAAACACGTTAGGCACAATAGTATACATAGATAAAGTTAAAGTAATTTTAAGCCTCAATATCCCTAGTACAACCAATACCACATTCATTAAAAACAAAGGATTTTGGGCAATATGTTGTGCTACTGTCTTTTTCGGGTAATACCTTATTAAGCGTTTAATACCCATTGTTATCATTCATGTCTTGTCAAAATAAAACTATGAAAGCCCGAATGTTACTAATACTGCTCATGAAAAAAATTGTGGGTTGAACCTTATGTCTGACCTTCCTTTCACTTTAGATCAGTTACGAATACTCAAAGCAATTGCCGCAGAAGGGAGTTTTAAGCGTGCTGCTGACAGCCTTTATGTCTCCCAACCAGCAGTTAGCTTGCAAGTGCAAAACTTAGAAAGACAACTGGATGTGCCTTTATTTGACCGTGGAGGTCGTCGGGCACAATTAACTGAAGCTGGGCACTTGCTTTTGAGTTATGGAGAAAAAATTCTTAGCCTCTGTCAAGAAACTTGTCGTGCTATTGAGGATTTGCAAAATCTTCAAGGAGGTACTTTAATTGTTGGTGCTTCTCAAACAACGGGGACTTATCTTTTACCCCGGATGATTGGTATGTTCCGACAAAAATATCCAGATGTGGCGGTGCAGTTACACGTTCATTCTACTCGTCGCACAGCCTGGAGTGTAGTTAACGGACAAGTCGATTTGGCAATTATTGGTGGCGAGATTCCCGCAGAATTAACGGATTCAATCGAAAAGATTCCTTATGCTGAAGATGAGTTGGCATTAATTCTACCTGCGTCTCACCCATTCTCTAAACTTGAAACCATTCAAAAAGAAGATTTGTACAAATTACAGTTTATTGCTTTAGATTCGCAATCGACTATCCGTAAAGTCATCGATCAAGTGCTAACGCGCCATGATATCGATACGCGACGTTTAAGAGTTGAGATGGAACTTAATTCCATTGAAGCAATTAAAAACGCCGTGCAATCTTCTTTGGGAGCCGCTTTTGTTTCAACTAGCGCTATTGCCAAGGAGCTACAAATGGGAATGCTTCATTTCACTCCAATCGATAGTGTAGTTGTCAAGCGGACGCTGTGGTTGATTTTTAATCCCAATCGCTACAGATCGAAAGCTGCAGAAGCCTTCAGTCGAGAAATACTACCTCAGTTTGCCGCACCTGGGTGGCATATAGACATGTTGAAATCATCACATACTGCTATACCAGTAAATGGGTTAGAAGTACAGGCATCCAACTTTAACGAAACCTAAGATAGGTTAAAAGTGTTTTGTCATAGTAATAACTGCGAACTGTTTTGACTTAATAAGTAAGACAAAAATAATTATACGTTTTCCGCTATTAGCCCTTGTTAAGTAGAGAAAATCATGTGTAAATATTTCTGTCGGACTACTTGAATCTAACTTTACCCTTCGCTGTGCTAGACAAATTACTCGTGACTTGTGACTAAAAATGGAAATTTACTGTACTCGTCCCCAGTGTCCTCATCCACAAAATCATTTTGTCGATCTAGATAACAAGGAAACCCTAAGAACGGCTAACCAAAAATACTGCACCGCCTGCGGGATGCCTTTAATTTTAGCCGGACGTTATTTACCAATCAAGCTGCTTGGACGAGGGGGTTTCGGAGCAGCATTTTTATCGCGCGATCGCTATACTCCAGGTATGCGACAATGCGTGGTTAAACAGTTTCTGCCAGCCCGAAATTTGAGTTCAACTCAATTAAAACTTGCTCAAGACTTATTTGAAAGAGAGGCAGTAGTTTTAGAGGATATTGGCTCGCAACACGAACAAATTCCTGAGTTATTTGCTTTTTTCCCTGCAATAGTTCCTGGATTGCAACCAAAGGAGCAAGACCAATTTTTCTATTTGGTACAAGAATATATTGATGGAGAAAATCTAGAAGAAGAATTAGTTCGTAAAGGGAAATTTTCTGTAGAAGAAGTATTATTTCTAATGCGTTCAATTCTCCCGGTACTGCAATTCGTTCACGATAAAGGCATCATCCACCGGGACATTAAGCCTTCTAATATAATGCGTCATCGTAACGGTAAGCTTTTCTTACTAGATTTTGGCGCGGTTAAACAAGTAACAAACAGCCCCTCTGGGGCTGGTAATTCTTCTACCGGAATATATTCCTTGGGATTTGCGCCACCAGAACAAATGTCTGGAGCAGAAGTATTTCCTTCCACTGATTTATACGCTTTAGCTATAACTGTAATTTTGCTGTTAACCGGACAAAAGGATGTAACTGAGCTATTTGATGCTTACAGCAATCAACTGCAATGGCAAGATAAGGTAAACATTAGTCCTCATTTTGCTGAAATTCTAGATAAAATGCTTCGCAGTGTGCCAAATCAACGTTTTCAATCAGCAGAAGAGATATGGGCTGCTCTTGATGAGTCCGCGCAACCGTTACCAGATACTTCTTTAAATTACCACCAGCCCCAAGCAATATCACAACCACAACCTCCACCGCTTCCAAAACCTTCTACAAAATATAGATCCCAAGTCGCAGAATTCTCTACGTTAGAATTATTAGCCGCTTCTGCCTTTAGTGGATTTGAAGGTGCATTAATTTCTATAGCTTTTTTAAGCTTACTCCAGTCACCTCCTATTTCTTTTGCCACTTGTGCTGTAATTATAGGAATATTAATTTTTGCTCAAACCAGGCGATGGATTGAAAAGTGGGATTTAGTAATTATTCCCGCCATCAGTTTATTAATCTTAGCTTTTATTCCCTTGCTGCAAGGTGGACTTGGAATTCAAGGAATAATTATTTTATCTTTAGCTGGAAGTTTAGTTGCCGTTGCTCTGACATCACTTTTTCGTCTTATATATAAAATACTCTCTTCAATTATTTAACTATTTTCAAATATATATTAATTTTCTGTTAACCATTTTAAGTTAATCTAAGCAACATCAACAGGAACTAAGGTGATGTTAATATTAAGTTTTATTAAAAAAAAATGTAATCACAAATTATAAATAATGAATTATAAGTAATGGCTGCAAAATTAACCATTACTAAAATATAAAAAATGGAATCAATTGATAAAGTTGCCAACAGTTGTCTTGAATAAAGAGATTTTTTCAATATATATTGACACTAACTCAATTAATGTAATCGATTCTGCTTATAGATTTTCTTGATATCAAATTTTTGAATCAAGAATATATTTGGGCTAAGCAAAACTACATGGATATCAAG
>JBCBPQ010000057.1:0-33395 GCA_039820645.1 Cyanobacteria bacterium J06633_8
GTCAGCTAAAACCCCAAATATTGGAGTACCAAGTTCAACTGGAATTAAATAAGAGCAATGAATACATCATTAAAACCAATTAATTCTCAATCGGGTAGAGAAGAATATATCTTCTGCTCAATCGGGATTAATAATGGCTGCTTATTTAATTCCAGTTGCACTTGGTACTCCAATATTTGGGGTTTTAGCTGACAAATTCGGTTTTAAAAAGATTATTATTCCTTCTTTGCTAGTCTTTGCTTTAGGTGATACTTTATGTGCTTTTGCTCCTAACTTTCGCTCTCTAGTTGAAGCTAGAATTTTACAAGGGCTTGGTGGTGCTTTGTTGGAGGCTTTAGTATTAGCAATAATTGGTAGTTTATATGATGGAAATTGCTTTGTGCATCATCCCCACAGTTAATTCAATTCCGATGCTTGTAATTCCTTGCGTTTTAATTGGTGAATAGTGACGGCGATCGCCACAAATTTTTGAAAGAACCTTTGCTAAAAGTTTTTGCTCCAGCACGTATTAAAGAAATGGAAGGTTCTGTATGTGCGACTGGAAACCGATTAGTAAACAATTTTATTCAAGATGGTAGTGCAGATATTCTCGAACAATTTGCTTTTCCGATGCCATTAGAGGTGATTCTGAATCTATACGGCGTTCCTTTAGAGAGGATGTCAGACATCAAAATATGGTGCAACGAGATGGCGGAATTATTCTCTTCCCCATTAACACCAGCAAGACAGGTGGAATGCGCTCGCAGCTTTGTATCCTTACAGTACATGGTTGCAGATTTAATCGAGGCAAGACGCAAAAATCCCTAAGACTAATCGGCAACATCCAAGACTCATATTAAATTATTCAATCTCAGAAAGAATAACTATCGAAACTTCAAATGTAGGTATAAAAATAATTAGAATTGATTCCTACATCGGAACAGAAGCCTAAACTGGGTTTGCAGGAATTCAATTCAATTTTTCTTATAGAAATTATCAGTAGTAAGCATAAAATATTTTATTCCTTTAGGATTATTTGCAATTCTTCACAAGAGTTATATAAAAGCAAGTGAACCTTATGAAATAAATCCCAATTTTCATAGAAATTGTCACTTTAGCGTAACTTTTAGCAAGCAAAATTATGGCAACTGCAACCAACATAAATCCTGAAGAAGAATTAAATCAACCACAACCGCAACAAGCAGTTGGTCTAACTGCTCAAAACGATAGCTATACCGTTGCTTCCGGTCAGCCTTTAAATATAGATGCAGCCGTAGGGGTATTAGCAAATGATACGGGTGCCGAAGGTGCTAATTTAAGCGCTACACTTATCGATGCTCCCGATAGCGGAAGCTACACCTTTACTAGCGACGGTTCATTTACCTATACTTCCCTCGCTGGATTTAGTGGAACAGATACCTTTACATATACAGTTAGCGACGGTCAGTCAACCTCCGAACCTGCCACTGTCGAAATTAATGTTGAAGCTCCACCACCAGGAAGCAACACTGCTCCGGTAGCTCAAAACGATAGCTATACTATTGCTGCCAATCAACCCTTAAATGTAGATGTTGCTTCAGGAGTATTAGCCAACGATACCGATGCTGAGGGTGATACACTAACAGCTACGATTGTTAGTAATCCCACCAATGGAAGCTATACATTTACCAGTGACGGTTCATTTGTATATACTCCTTTAGAAGGATTTAATGGAACCGATAGCTTTACATATACAGTTAGTGACGCTCAGTCAACTTCCGAGCCTGCAACAGTAGAAATTAATGTTGGAGCACTCGTAAATACTGCTCCAGTTGTTCAAAATGATGTTTACACTGTTGCCTCTGGTGCAGAGTTAAATGTAGATGTTGCTTCGGGAATATTAGCAAACGATACCGATGCTGAAGGTAATAGATTAAGCGCTACAATCGTCGATCCTCCCAATAACGGTAACTTTAGCTTTACTAGCGACGGTTCATTTACCTACACTTCCCTAGAAGGATTCAATGGAACCGATAGTTTTACATATACAATTAGCGACGGCGAATTGACTTCTGAAGTCGGAACAGTTGCAATTAATGTTGGAAATGTCACCGAACCCACACCAGAACCGACACCACCAGAATCAGCAACTGGGAATATTGTTAATGTTGTATTTGACGCAAACCCAGACAATACAGTCAATAGTTTAATATTTGATACAACTCCCACCCCAGAGGGAACCAATATCGTTGCTAGACTTACCGGCGATATCGTCGATTTAGGAACAGATGCAGCTTTTGATAACCTTGTAGGCTTTTACGAAATCGCCGATAGCAACGGTTCCATAGATACTAATGGTGACGGTATAGGTGATATACTGCCAACACAAGAAGGTTATGCACAAGCCGCAATTGAAAATCGGATTAACAATTTCGTCTTAGAAGCTGGTTCTTCCGGAGATGAAGACGAAAACACCTCAGTGGAAGAATTCGGAACTGTAATTCTTGAAGGAGGTAATTTGTATGCTCCCTTTATTATTGCTAACGGTGGAGAATTAGGTTTTGATGGCTTTATAGAAAGTGAAGCTAGTGAAGGCAATGCATTTAACAACCCTGCTGAATTTATTAACGATCCAGTAGCTTATTTCGGCTTTACCGCAGCCAATCCTGATGGGGTTGCACATTTACAAGCTCGCGAAAACGGCACCTTTGGCTTTGAAGATCTTCCCAGCAATCTCGGCATTAGCGATGGTGACTTTAACGATGCTGTCTTTGGATTTGATTTTTCCTTAGCTTAATTTGATATAGGGAACGGTGATGAGGGGAGTAAACGGTGCTGAGCAACCTTTCCCTCACTCCCTCCCTCTTTCTCCCCTGCGTTCCTTTGCGTTCCCCTCCGCGCCCCTCTGCGTTTAAAAAAAACAACCCCAACCGACACCGCATGGAAATGTTGGGTTTCACTTCGTTCCACCCAACCTACGAACTTTTCCAATCTCGAAAATTACAACACACCCATTGGTGCGTGACACGACAAAAATTATCTCAAAGTGTCACAGCACCCTACAAAAGAAATCAAAGAAATTCCCAAACTGCATAAACTAATTCTTCCGACTCCTACTTAAATAATGAAGGGATGATTTAATCAGTAGGAGCAACCGTGAACGCATCAATTAAAGCAGAGCAGAAAAATACACAAAATATTGCTCAAGATAAAAATCTTTACATACGAAATCACGCTCAAATTAAATTTGATGGAGAAGATTATTATATTCAAGATATGGGAAGTTCTAACGGTACATATATTAATAAATATCCACTTTTACCGGGTACTTGGTATAAGTTAGGACCAGGAGTTAAGCTTGGTTTGGGTAAGCGTGAGATGATAGCGTTTGTATTTCAGTATAATTAGTTTTAATTAATCATTAAATCAACTAATTAAATCAACTAATTAAATAAACGCACGGGTTTGGAATCAATGTTTTCGGCAATAGTATTAACTCTCTTAACCACACTAATCATATATTTATAATCGGGAGGTGATGCATTTGGAATATATCTAGCTTCTTGAATCAAAGAAGCAGGAGCTTTTTTCAAATAATCGCGAATTAAATCCGCACGTTTTCTTTCCACAAGCGGACTACATAAAAGAGAACCAGATGGTACTGTATGAGAATCGCTAAATAAAATCCGAAACCGTGAAGAATTGAATGTTGTTTTATATTTACTAAACTCTGTGAATGAAAGAGCAGCAGCATCAACTTCACCTGCCGCCAACCATTCTAAAGCTGATAAAGGTGTGGCAGTAAATTTCACGGAGGCTAATGTTAAACCATAAAGATTGAAAAGTGGTAAATAGTAGCCAG
Organism: Cyanobacteria bacterium J06633_8; assembly: GCA_039820645.1. Lineage (GTDB taxonomy): Bacteria > Cyanobacteriota > Cyanobacteriia > Cyanobacteriales > Nostocaceae > Rivularia. The sequence continues at coordinate 3,821 of JBCBPQ010000057.1, forward strand.
TTGCCGAACCCTGCTGTCCTAAAGCTAGTTTTTTTCCTTGTAAATCTTTCAGCTTATTTAAAGCACTGCCTTGGTTTACAACAATTATAGAACGAGAACCGCCACCCAATTCTAAAGGAAATATAGACCAATATTGATATTTATCAATACCAATTGCAGCTAAACCAGGAGTAGAAAAAACTAAAGACCATGACTTACGTTTCATACGTTCCATTGCTATTCTCTCATTAAAAGCTGGCTCAAGTTCAATCATCGTCTTCATGTTTTCACTTAAATATTTACGAAAATCATTAAATCTTTCTACAGTTTGCTTGCCTTGCCCATAACCAATTACACCAATCACTAATCGTTGATTCATTATTGTTTTTTCTGTGGTACAAGCTGCTATAGCAAACAGCATTTGTGAAAGAAATATACGTCGAGATAATTTAGATTTCATTTGATTGCCATGTAATAAATAACACTGATATGATTCAAATCATACCAAGGTATTGTTGAAGGATAAATAAATCTTTACAGTCAAAGATTTATAATATTCGCAACTAACAACTAACAGATAATAACTAAAATCATGAAAATCGGAACTAAAGTTACTTTAACCCTAATATTTGTGTTTGCGATTGGTATTTTAATGAGTGGATTTTCCCTTTCAAATGTATTAGATACAAAAGCTAAAAATGAGATTAACGGGAAAGCTTTAGCGTTAATGGAAATGAATAATTCCGTGAGAAGCTATACAAACGAGCGAGTACAGCCTTTATTATTACCAAAAGCGGAGAACCAAGAAAGATTTATTCCAGAATCAATACCAGCTTTTTCTGTCAGAGAAATCTTTGAATATTTTCGTAAAAAACCAGAATATGCCAGTTTTTTATTTAAAGATGCAATGTTAGATCCTACTAATTTACGAGATAAAGCTGATAATTTCGAGACTAACATTATCAATGAATTTCGTAACCAGCCGAATAAGAAGACTTTATCTGGTTTTCGCGACATTTCGGGTACAAAACTTTATTATACTGCCAGACCTTTTAAGTTTGAAAATGAAAGTTGTTTGCGATGTCATAGTACTCCGGAGAAAGCTCCTAAAAGTCTGTTAGCTACTTATGGAAGAGAGAATGGTTTTGGGTGGGAGTTAAATAAAGTTCTTGGTACTCAAATAGTTTACGTACCTGCGGAAAAAATTATCAGAAGTTCCCATAACTCATTTACACTAATTACGGGAATTGTGGTGGCAATTTTTTCCGCAGTCGTTTTGCTCATGAATCTGTTATTGAAAAAAATAGTATTACAGCGGATTAATAAAATTTCTAAGGTTGCTGAAGAAGTTAGCATTGGCAATATGGATGCTGATTTTGGCAGACAAAAAAAAGATGAAATTGGCGATTTAGCCGAAGCGTTTAATCGGATGAAATATAGTTTAGAGATTGCAATGAACATGTTAAATAAGAAAAAAAATAGAGATGATAGCTAGTACCGCTTCACGGAAGTAAGAAGTAAGAAGTAAGAAGTAAGAAGTTTAATAATCTTCGGCTTTTCAGTCATTTTTAATGATTGTCTTATTTACCTAGACTTATACTAGTTGAAAATACTTGAGATTTTAGATTAAGTACAGCTAATCTAAAATTTATAATTGACAATATAAAAACATTGCCAAAACACATTATTAAATGTCATCATAAGATTATGAAAATCGGAACAAAAGTCACATTAAGTCTGATATTTGTCTTTCTAATTGGCATCCTGATTAGCGGGTTTGCTCTATCAAATGTCTTAGATAATAAAGCTAAAAGGGAGATAGATTCTAAAGCTGAAGCTTTAATGGCAATGAATAATTCAATTAGGACTTATACAAACGATAAAGTACAGCCTTTATTGTTACCTAAACTACTAACTCAAGAAGAGTTTATTCCCGAAGCTATACCAACTTATGCTGTGAGGGAAACCTTTGACTATTTTCGTAAAAGTCCGGAATTTAACGACTTTTTCTATAAAGACGCGACATTAAATCCTACGAATTTGCGAGATAAAGCCGATAATTTTGAAACTAAAATTGTTAACAGATTTCGACAAGAGCCAGAAACAAACTCTATATCTGGTTTTCGCACCATGTCTGGAGTAAAACTGTATTACACCGCTAAACCTTTCCAAATAAAAAATAAAAGTTGTCTTCGGTGTCATACTACCTTAGATAAAGCACCAAAAAGTCAAATAAACACTTATGGTACAGAGAATGGTTACGGATGGAAATTCAATGAAATTGTCGCGGCTCAAATTGTTTATGTACCTGCCGAAAGAATTTTGAATAATGCTCGTAGCTCTTCTATTCTAGTTATTTCGATTGTAGCCATGATTTTTGCTGCTGTAATTGTAATAATGAATCTTTTCTTAAAAAGAACTGTGCTTCAACGAATCAGAAAAATTGCTACAGTAGCCGAACAAGTTAGCATTGGTAATATGGATGTTAGTTTTGGCAGACAAGATAAAGATGAAATTGGCGATTTAGCTGAAGCTTTTAACCGAATGAGGTACAGTTTAGAAATTGCCATGAATATGTTGAATAAGAAGAATAAATCAGATTAGGTAATGGGTAGAGGAGTGAGGGAGTGAGGGAGTGAGGGAGTGAGGGAGGAAGAAATAACCAATGCCCAATGCCCAATGCCCAATGCCCAATGCCCAATGCCCAATGCCCATTATTCTTCCAATATCCGCTGTTTATATTCCTCAGCCATTCCAGAGTCGGGAATATTCTGCGCTAGTTTATTGACGAGTTCTTTTGCAGTAATTTGCGGATTTGATTGTAATATCCCTTCAATGATAAAATTGGCTATTGGGCCAATTAAATAACTTAAATCTTGTTCGCATATGCTGATAAAATTATCGTCGATGGTTGGATATGCAATGGCTGGAGATTTGGCTAGCTCCGACTGAGTGGCAATGCTTGGTATTTCTAAGATAGCTGTTGCTTGATTTTTGAATTGCGTTTTTTGTTGCAGGGATATATATTCAGTTAATTGCTCGATTAGTTCTTGATTATTTGCTGCTTTTTTTATAGATTGTTGTAATAATGTTGGCGCAATAATGCCAATAGAAAGTTTTAATAAATTTTCTAGTTCGGTATATTGTTCGGAATTTACAATTAATTTTGCTTGGAGTGCGGATGGTGTTTCAAGTTTAGTAACTGGTTTTACCGGGATGGAAGGCTTTTGGGGTACTTTGAATGCTTTGTGATTAATTGGGATTTCTTGAGCTTCTGCAAATATCTTACTAATACCACCAGGTAAAATATCAATGATTGCTTGGGTACCGGAAAACCAACTTTGTAAATTTATACCTTTATATTGCAAAGATTTTTGCAATTGAGTTATCCATTGAGCAACCGGTAATCCAAATTGAGGATTTGCCTTTTCTAAACTTTCGATCAAATTTTGAGAAAAAATTTCCGATTTATCAATGGCTGCTTGCGTAACTATTAAACATTGTCCGTATTCGCTACCGCACTGTAAATCTTCTATCCAATTTTGTGCTAAACCAAGCTGTGAATCCGGGCTGACTAAATTTAAGATGACTATTTGTTGTGTTTTTTGAGCTTGACGCAATATTTTTCTTAAAAAACAGCGGCTCAGATGCACTCCATTACTTAAAATTAATTTACCGTCTCCATCTTCAGTTTCCTTAACACAACCCCGTAAATAAAGTAAACAGGTGGATATTTTGTCAACACCTCCTATTTGTTTACCCTGTTGCGCCATTAACTCTTCACTGGTTTGAGTAAATTTTGCAATTGCTCCTCGAATATCCCCCCAGTTTTGATTTTGCTGATGAAAACATTCCACCTCAAAATCACCAACACTAGCCAGCAATTTACTTATTTTATTGCTCGAATCTCGATTTATCAAACCATCAGCCACGAAAGCGCGTCTTAACTTTTGACGATTAACTTTCTTGGGCTTATATCCGACAATTAATTCTCCTACACCTTCAACAATTCTTTTAGGTGTCTGCTGGGGATACTTGGGATAAAGTTTCCTATCACCACGTTGCAGCTTTTGCTGATTGATTAAATCTACTTGATAATTTAATTTATCTATATATTGCGTTGTTTGTCGATAAACATATTTATATAATCCGTCAGCATCGATGAAACCGTTATTATCAGCAGCTTCCCCCGATAACCCCTTCATTAAATAATAGGTAAACACCCCATGCCCCAACTCGGGAAATTCCCAAGATTTTTGTCCGCGATCGCAACTTAGTAAAGCACAAAATCCCTTACTTTGGGAAGCCCGCTGTCTCAATACGCTGACTAATTGCTGAGTCGAGTTACTCACGGGAGTTTCTGCATCCCTAGAGCTACCGGCAGCAGCACCCAATAATGCCATATCACCACTATGACAGGTATCCAAACATAATAATTGTTGCTTTGCAGCACTTTTACCCAACATTTCTACTAATTCCTGCATGGACAAACCAGTATTTAACAAATTATTTTGTGAGGTATCTGAAAAACACAATACAGCTTCTTGAGTACCCGGCTCTAACATGCCATGTCCGGAAAAATATAGCATTATAGAGTCATTAGGTCGAGAATATAAGATTATTTTCTTTAAACTTTCACGAATATTCTTTAAATTAGGTTTTTTTGCTGCAAAATCGTGATAAACCACAATTTCTTTATTAGGAAACCCTTCGGTAGCTTTGATAAGCGACTCTTCCAATCCCTGACAGTCTAAGGCTGGATAACGTAAAGAAGGTAAGCCAGTATCTTCATATTCATTGACACCTACCAACAAAAGCCAAAGTTTGGATTCTCCTGATTTTAATGTATAACTGGAATCGCTGGAGCCTATGCCTAGAGGAGCCATATTTTGTAACCTCTTAATTCATTCTTCTATAGTTAATTGGGATTTTGATGACTTGTTTATTCATCATAATATCCATTCTTTGTCAATTTGGCATAACAAATATCTTACACCTTGCTCAATGTCGCTCAAAGAAACCCGGTTTCTATTTGTGAAAGCATGAATATCTCGTTGTGAAATCGTAAAGAAACCGGGTTTCTCGCATAATATCCATTCTTTGTCAATTTACGATAACAAATAGTTAAAGATTTAATTTATGAAATCTAGCTTACAATTAGTCCACACAGAGAAAAGTGGTGTAATAGCAATAAGCCCATTAGTGATTTAATTTTCCTAAAAGTGTATTTTTGGTAAATTTACAATTAATTTAAAGATAATCTGCAATCGAGAAGAACTAGAGAAGAATAAGTTTAAATTTGAGATGCCTCGTAGCAATGCCTGCCAGTTACAAGCAAAAGGAAATTCATAAAGACTCAGAACAATAATTAAAGATTTTTTAATCAATTGCACCAAGCATCCTCCAACATAAATTTCCCTATTTATGTATATAGGGCATAGAACCAGAGAATTATGCAATAGAGTTATATTTGTTCCCTAATTTTGAATAATTATTTTATATGATTTATATACCCAGAAGTATTGACAAAATGGATTTATTCGTAACAAGTTATTGATAGTTAATCGCAAATACATCATAAAAATATTTTGAGAGCAAATAGTTTACTTTCCCTCCGGTATAGCTTAAACACAACATCTACTATATTAGTATCAGTATTTATGATGTCGATATGCATTGGTAAGTGGTGAAGTTTATGCGTTCTCGTACAGGAATTACCGAATTATTTGCAACTTTCTTGCAATTTGATGCTGATAGAGTAGTTGGTTGGGCTACCGATGCCAGACTCCGTAGAAATATTACTAATCGTCAAAATAAATTATCAAAACCAGAAGAGTCAGAAGATTTCTGGGTATCTTACTGGTATAAAGAATGGCAGTCTCAAGCGATAAATCTCGCAAGCGGACATTTATCGGCTTATTTACAAGAAGTTTGTTATTGGGCTGCAAATAAAACACGATCCAACTTTGCTTCTGGGCAATTTACTTTATCCGATTGCTTTCAAGCCATTGTTACCAAAACTGACAAAGTTTTGCAAGGTTTTAAGCCCGATATGGGTTTTAATATCAAAAATTATGCCAGTGCAATTTTCAGTAGCGAACTTAAGGAGTTACTGCGCCAGCAGAAAGAAGTTGATATTTCTACTGATTGGCGACTTTTACGTAAATTAACTCAAAAGCGTCTGATAGAATCTTTAGAAAATGCTGGATTAAATGCTCAAAAAGTTGAAAGTTACGTACTACTTTGGAAATGCTATCAAGCCTTGTATGCTCCCCGCAAAGAAAAGGGTACTCGCAAACTAGCAAGACCAGATGATACAGCATGGGAAAGTATTGCTCAGCTTTATAATAAAGAGCGTCAAACTCAACTTACTCAAAAGGGACCAGAATGTAGCGGGCAAGCAGCAGAAAAATGTCTGCTTTCTTGCGCTAAAGCAGTAAGGGCTTATCTTTATCCCAACATGGCTTCCTTGAATGCAACCGCAGGAGACAACGGAGCAGAATTTCAAGATATTCTTCCCCAACTCAGGCAAGATTCTCTACTTTCAGAAATAGTTGTTCAAGAAGAAATTGAAGAAAGAAAATCGCAACAATCCCAAATTAGTGATGTATTAGTCGCCGCCATCGGAGAATTAGACGAGCAAGGGCAAAATATCATTAAATATTATTATCAAGGAAATCTCAAACAATCCCAGATAGCAAAGGAATTAGGAGTTAAACAATACACCATATCTCGCCGTTTGAGTAAATGCAAACAAGCATTATTAATAAAACTGGCAACTTGGACAAAAAAATCGATGCATATTTCTTTAGACTCGTCGGTACTAGATTATATGAGTACAGTTTTGGAGGAATGGTTGCAAACTTACTATAAACCAGAAGATACAAATTGAAGAGTTGAAGAAATTAAAATTAATCTTATTATTCTCAAGGGAGCCTAAAGTATGACAATTGATTTAGAAACGCTAAGCCTAAATAGCCCTACAAACCTATGGTTAGAAATTCCCGAAAACCAGCAAACCAAAATATGGGAGCAAAGCCAAGCTTTTTCTACAGATAATCGTCGCTGGATGGCTTATCTCAACCGCTTGAGTTTAAAAACATTTTTACCTTGGTTTCAAGAGGAACACGATCAAAACGCCAAAGTATTTCCTAATGCCGCAACTTTACCAAGCATTTGGGAAGTTACCAACGGCACCGGAATTTCCTTTAACGGTAAAAAAATAGTATTGATTCCCAGCGAAGCTTTAGATATATCGGAAATACGAGTTCCCCAAGAATGGGTTGATATTCCTAGCTGGAGTGCAGACTATTATGCCGCAGTGCAGGTAAATGTAGAAGCAGGATATATCAGAATTTGGGGTTATACATCCGCAGTAAATTTAAAAGCAAAAGGAACTTACGACGCTAACGAAAGAACTTATTGTTTGGATAAAGAAAATTTAATTTCCAACTTTAGTATTTTACGAGTAGCAGCTCAACTTTGTCCCGAAGAAATTACCAAAACTGAAACTTTTCCCTTAACAGAATTGTCAGCAACTCAAGCAGAAAACTTAATTACTCGTTTAGGAAATTCCCAATTAATTAATCCCCGTCAAGCAGTACCTTTTACCATGTGGGGAGCGCTTTTAGAACACGGAGGTTGGAGACACCAATTGTACGAAAAACGTCAGGGAATGGAAAAACAGTGGGCAATTCGCCAGTGGATGCAAACCGGAGTTTCAGAATTTGCACAGCAATTTGGTTGGGGAAGCGTAGATTTACAACCTAGTTTGGCAGGCTCCAGAGGTAACGAAGAACCAACCGAAGAAACAACTTTAATCAAAAACATTAGTATATCCGGTTTGGAATATCATTTATCAGTAAAACTCAAAAGTAGTAATATTCAAAATCGAATTTGGCGTTTTGAATTGCGAAGAGCCACCGTAGGAGAAATGATTCCCGTCGGCGTAAAATTAATGTTGCTCACAGAAGACTTGCAACCATTCGACGGCAACCAAGCCCAAGCCAAAAAACCCGTAGAAAGAATTTATGTAGATGTCGCTTTAGGTGGAGAAGAAGAAGGTTTGGTATGGAAGACAGAACCCATATCCGATGATTATCAATATGAAACTTTGTATTTGTAGGAATTTATTTTTAATCGGAAGTTTAAAGCGGGCAGGGATGCCCCGAACTTTGACGGGAAGAACATCTCCCCGTCAAGTTCTCTCCGTACCACTTCTAACATCTTGCACCATTATCAACAACCTCAAAGGAACCCGGTTTCTAAGAGGATGTAAGGATGCCTCATAAATAAAACTTGTAAATATTGAGATCCCCCTAAATCCCCCTTAAAAAAGGGGACTTTAACAATCAGCAAGAAACCGGGTTTATGACACTGGTGCAAGATGTCAGATATTTCTTACTTATTAATTTTCAGCTTCTAATTGAGTTTGTAATTCCTGGACTTTTTCTACCGATAAACCTGTAATTTTTACAACTATTTCCACTATCCACAGTGGATAAAAAACCATAAAAAAATCAGCCCAAAATATTGGACTGAACTATAAAAATTACGATTGATTTCAAGGATATAAGTAGGTTGGCATTGAAAATAGTAATTGGGATAAGGCTGTCTTGCAATAGGCTGTCTTGCAATAGGAATAAGGGTTTGAGGGGAATTTACATTCTGTAATGTAGCTTGGTTTATTTGTGCCGACTTACTTAGAACTTTTACCTTCTCAAAACACCAGCTTCTTTCTCGATTCGATCCAAAGCCTTCTTAGCTCGAAAAAGAACTCGTAAATAAGCAACCTGACTATTCCAACTAGTGCGAGGTAAAAGCTTTGGTAAAGAATTGAACTCAGTCTGGGAATCATCAACAGATGAGACTAAACTATCAGTATTGTTATCAAAATCTAAAGTATTTTCTGTAGACATAATATTTTTATCCAATAGACATCTCTTACTTAGCATTCAGAACCGCCTTGTAAGCCGGAGGCTTTCTCGCAGAGAAATCAATTTCAAGGCTTATATACAAAGTACGTTAAAACGTACTGTTAGCGCAGCATGTCGGCAGGACATAACCTTTACCCAGTCTGATTTATCAGACTTAGTTTCTTAGCCTGGGAATTTATTCCAAGGCGATAATGTCGGCTTTTTGATATTGCTGCAAGTTGGGAGTTAACCAACCGAACCAGCTTTCTTACGCTGCTGCTTCCTCCTCAACCTCCCAACCATCTGGCCATTGAATCTTCTCAGATCTAAAATGAAGTCTGTCATTTTCGGGCCAAGGTTGATTAATCTCTTCTTCAATCAAAGCAAACTCACCGTTATCAAAGGGATTCCCCTCCGCCTTATGCTTGAGAAACACTCGCTCGCGAATACCGCGCTTTTCTTGAGTCAAGGCTCGATGGTGACAGTAAGGATTGTTTCCTCTCTTATCAAAGAATACATGAGCAGTCCAAGAACAACCACCACGACAGAGTTCGGCAAATTCACAACCCTTGCAAAAACCCCACAAATGTTCGATTCCTTTGGGAGTACCAGCGCCGAGATTAAACCGCAATTCTTCTGTTTCTTCAATTATTGTCCGCAGTGAATAATCGCGGATGTTTCCTCCAGTGTAAGCTGAAGTCGGTAGTGAGGGACAACCTTTAATTGCACCATCTGCTTCAATCCCCAAAGTAGACAATCCAGCGTTACATCCTTGCCAAAAAGACCAAGCATCTCCTCCCCGTAGGAATCGCTCATAGGGACCATAGTAGCCGATATTGTTCCCTGGCTGAACTTGGACTCCCTCCTGCTTTGCTCTTTGAGCAACACGGGCAATCATTGGGTATACATCCAGTAATTCATAAGGTTGCAGCAGAATGTTGCTATTATCCGCAGCATTCCCCATGGGTACAGTCAACTGAATCTGCCATGCAAAAACACCAGCATCGCGGATACGCTCATATATAAGAGGAAATTCTGGTGCCGAAAGGCGATTAATTTGAGTATTGCAACCAAAAGCAATACCAGCTTCCTTAAGATGGCTCATAGTCTTAAACGCCCATTGCCAGGAACCTTGTCTACCACGCAAATGGTCGTGTGTAGCTTCTAAGCCATCAACCGACACAGAAACCACCTTAATTCCAGCTTCTTTCATCCGGCGTGCGGTGTCAAGAGTGATACCATAACCACCAGTAGTCATACCACAAACCATTCCAGCTTGAGTAATTGCCTGAGCAATTTCTAACCAATCAGGGCGTAGAAAAGCCTCACCCCCAATCAGGGTAACTTCTGTAATTCCGACTTCTGCCAACTGTTTTACCATATCAAGAGCTTCCGGGGTAGAAAGTTCTTTTGCTCTTGTATGCCCAGCCCGAGAACCACAGTGCTGGCAAGCTAAATTACATTTTAAAGTGATTTCCCAAACTGCATAACTAATTCTGCGATACTTATTCATTCATGCATACTCAACTAAATTTTATAGGAAAGGAAAAATATATCTAAACCGAGAAATCGAGTGTGAAATCTCAGTTTATTTGAGTTGATATTTGGCATGCACTCGTTCTGTGCTGTTTTGATATCTTTTTATAGATTGCTTGAAAAAGGAAAAGATTAACGGCACTGACAAAGTGCTTTTTGCCCATCTCACCCTTAAAAGGAGTCGGCTTCCCTTGATTTTCTGTAATCTTCTCTGTTGTCAAGCTTTGGTAAATCGTCTCTCAGAACAATTCCATACATTGGCTGTGGTGTTGGCCACGGAAATTCAATAACCCCATACAGAGGACGTATAATAGGTCTACCAACAATTAACGAAGCTCCACCAAAAACAGCGTCTAGTTCTTTTTCATTTAAGTCGGTTATTTCGTTTAAGTCGGTTATTTCCTCCTTATCAGAATTTAACTCTAACAATTGAGCCGTATATTCTTCAAACTCTTCAGAGGTGAAATCATAGCCAGCATTTTTTACCATTTGGCTACATTCATCTTTACTTCCTACTGCTTGCAATTGAGTACGGAAAGTTTCATCACTTGCTAATTTTTTGTAAAAAGCCTTAACATTTTGTAAAGACATTATTCTCTCCTAATAACAATTGATTGTTAGTGGTTGACTGTTGACAGGTGTAACTAATGGCGTAGTTACTTCCTGCATTAATTCAGAGGGGTTTTGACAGACTCCTAGGAATGGAACCCATGAGATTCTGCGAAAAAGCGCCTAGATAGCAGGCTAACCCTATATACTGAGTATATTAACATATATTCTTTGAGGGTATAAAAATCGAAACAGTTATGGTTTTGCTAATCACCCCAAAGGCAACACTGTCTGCGAATTCCGCTCTAGCACTAGTGCTCGAACAAGCCTAAATTGCCGGGTGGAGGCAAGCAGGGGGAGCAAGGGGAGCAGGGGAGGCAGGGGGAGAAAATTTCTTTTTTTCTTACAATTAACCCCGCATTGTTACCTTGGTGAAGAACTAGTAACTCAAAATGATTAAGTACTAATAATTTTTATTACAGATATGTCATAGGGAACTATCATCCCAGGGACTACTGGCCAGAAAATAAGCTTTGTAAAATCTATTATTCCACCACCCGTAATACTTCTTGCCTGTTCATCAGATTTCTTAACTATAAATATTGTCTTCTTTTGTAGGGTGTGTGACGGCTATGAGAAATTTAAAACATAACTAAAAAGGTTGATATTGCCGTCACGCACCAATTAACTGATTAAAAAAAACAACTTCTCGGGTTGGGAGGGGAGCTTTCTCGCAGAGTACAACTTTTTAAGCTAGAGGAAACAAGTAAGTAGAATGATGATATTTGCTGATGAAAACAAAGAAACCCGGTTTTTCCAAAAAACCAGGTTTCTTTAAGTGTCATTTTCAACTACCTAAAAAGTAAAAGCTTCTACGGCATCTGTAAAAGCACTACCTCCAGTAGGACCACCTGCGGCTATGTAAATGACATCATCAATGGTGCCAAAAGCTGCTCCATGACGACCAGTAGGAACTGATGGTAGAGAACGCCAGCTACCGGTAAAGGGATTGTATTCTTCGTTCATATCAAAAGTACTACCATCGGCAGCTTTTTCTCCTCCAATTACTTGAATTTTTCCATTTAGGGTACCCACACCCATAGCCCTTCTGCCAGTGGGCATAGGCATTCCAAAAGTCCATTCATTAGCTAATGGGTCATATATTTCCATAGTGTTTAATGTGCCATCGACTACAGAACCATCTGTGTTACGAGTTCTACCACCAAATACATACAGCAACTCGTCGTATTCTTCGGTTGCTGGATTATCAAGCACTGCACTTCCTGCATTATCGCGGCTAGTCAGCATTGATTCTCCAGTTTCCCATATACCTGTAACTGGGTCATATATTTCCACTGTATTCAGGGAAGCACCGTTGGAATTCATACCGCCGATAACGTAAATCTTATCACCTAAAACTTGAGCGGTTGCTCCTCCCCGGGCTGTGGGCATAGCTTCTAATGTAGTCCAATCAGAAGTTAGGGGGTCAAATACAGCAGCATTAGATACGCTGTCAGAGAATGGCTGTTGCGAACCTCCGAAAGAATAAATTTTACCGTCAAATGATACTACGGCGGGGTTCTCAACTGCTTCACCAGGTAAATCTTCTGCAACCGTCCATACATCATCTGTAGAGATGAAAGGATTTCCTGGATCGTAGATATACATGCTGTTGAGGTGAGTTGTACCGGTTTTCCCTCCTACCATATACAATTTACCATCAAGAGTTGCACTCCCTGCATCTAAAACTGCTTTTGGAGCTACCGGTAAATCAGTTCGCCATTTCCCAAGGGGTTCGAGTACAGTTATTTGACTACCATTAAATTCACCTACAAATATCGATCCATTTTCTGCCATGGCAATTGGCAATGGGTCTGCAAAACCTTGATACAGTGAAGATGAACTCAAAACTGATAAACCATCATCTGATAATTCAATTCGGGTAATATTATCACCCACTGAAAAGTTGTTGATTAATAAGTCACCTTGCAGTTCTCCAAAGAAATTATCTGCCGTATATTCAATTATTCCATTACCAGAGCGGTTTTTACCAAGGTCAAAGAAAGGTGTTATATAATCTGGATGACCATCTGGAATATCATTGGAAGGGTCAGCATCATTGTTATTGAATCCTTGGAAACTACCATCGTTAAAAACAACTTCATCGCGGTAAGGATTGGGATGACCGTAATAACCACCTTCAACAATCAGATTTAAAGAGTCAGATTGGAGACCTGGATTATCTATCGGGTTTTCGCCAAATTGGGTAGTTATATTCCTATCGTTAGGGTCTCCTAATCTAGGTACTGGTGGAACTGTACCGATAACTCCTAAAGCATTATTAGGAGCATATATATTTCCATTACTGTGGAATACGCCATCATAAGTATTTCGTAATCCCGTTGCATATATTTCTACTTCAGTAAATGGACGACCTAACTCTTCTTGTTTGCGAGCATAGAATTCATCAGCAAATTCGCCTATTGGGGATGCAACATCTCCATTAAAATTATGAGGGTCATGTTTCCATTTGTTGATATCAACAGCTAGGAGTGCTGCTGAGAGAACTTGCTCCGGACGGTCTTTAAATTCACTCGGTACGCTGTTCGCAGCACCAGCGCCTGTATTTCCTCCTTGCCAAATATACAGCCTACCATCAGGACCAAAATCAATATCGTTGGTGGTATGGTTGGCAATAGCACGGGGTAATCCGGTGACAATATCATCTTTCTGACTAAAACCAGGTCCTGATAGACGGGAGATTTTAGCTGAATTCACAAGACCATTGTTTACAGAACCATCTGAATGTCCAACCCAGAGAATAACGTTATCTACTGTAGAGTCTGGATCTATAGCTAAACCTAGGGTTAAACGATTACCCCCCTCACTTTGAGGAATAGTATCAATTATTTCTTCAGTAAAGGTACGTGTATTGAAATCTACTTTAAAAGCATGAATTGTGCCGAATAGGGTTGTGACATAAAGCCGACCATCCGGACCCATTTCCATGGATGTAGGATTGTTTACAGGTAAAGACCAATCATCAAAAAGCCCTAGTTGGGTTGGACTGGCATTCAAGTTGTCAGCATTTCCAGGATTGAAGTTGTCACCATTTCCCGTGTTAGGAATTTCTCCTTGAGTTATTTCGGTGGCTGAAAATTTATCAAAACTAAATACCTGGGGAGAGTCGGCGTTGCGGTGAGTGGCAAAAATACCTCCAAAACTTCGGGTTGCAATATTAGGATTAATTCCAGCTTGATCAAAGCTAAACCATTCTTGAGGTACTGCATCAAAAGTAGTTATTCCTTGAGTACTTCCTCCCTCAGTAGCGTAGCCTGCGGTAACTGTTTTAGTGATTGGATCGAGGAATAAGCTCAAGCTAAGTGAAGAAAGGTTGTCAGGAATATCAACAACTTGTGTACTTTCTAATATGCCATCTTTTTCTATTAAGGCTTCAAGGACATAATTACCTGGTTCCGGAGACATCACAACCAACTTAATGTAATTGTCTTCACTGCTTCCGGAACCTCCTTCTTCAGCTTTGCCAAACCATAAACCTGCTTGAGAAAAACCTCCTGCTGCATTGGGAAGATCTACTAAAGTTGTTGATAACTTCAAAATTTTACTGGGAAGATTTAGACCTATGCCAATGGCATTATCTTGGTCATTATTATTAGAATATTTGATTCCTGGAGTAGTAGTTAATTTAATAACGCTATTGTCTGTATCAACGTCAATATTATCGGGCAAATATCCCACAACTCCAAATAATGGATCTTGGTTGCTGGGGTTGGAACTAGGATCGATCATTGTGAAGCCGACATTATCGCCATCCCGGTCAGGAATTCCCCCATCATTGCCATCAAATTCAAAAGTTATATCATCATCTATTCTAACTTCAGTGAAGGGTAATAAAGATATTGGCGACCCTATTTCTGCGCTGATATCATTATCAATAATTGCACCAGTACCAGTATCGCTAATATCATCAACCCTTCCAGATAAGACATTAGCTACACCTAGCGTCATGGTTTCAGCGTCAAAGCCTTCATCTGTGGTGTCATCATTGACAGCTAAACGTACTTTAAGATTAGTTTGATTAGCAGCAAAGGTAACTTCAGTTCCATGAATTGCCGATTGCCAGGTAATGCCTCCATCGCTGCTAAACTCAAATTCTTGATTGGCGTAATCGATGGGATTGGTTGTAAAGTCTTGAATCAATCCACCATCAGCAGAGTTATTGAGTGCCGACAAATCCAATGTAATTGCTTCGCTACTAGGATTGGAAAGGGCAATATCAAATATTAAATAGTTATCTGTTCCTTCGGTGGCATCGGCATCTGAAATTGTGACTTTCCTAGGAATAGTACTGGGATCTATTAGTTGCAGATAGTCAAAATTAGCTCCACTACTACCAATGGCTGTGAGTTGAATTGTATTTGTACCTGCGTGTAATTCCACCAACTGAGTTACAAATTGCCAATTATCCCAGGCACCAGTTCCTGTAAAACCTAGTTCGGCATCAACCACAGAATCGTTAATTAATAATTCTAAAGGACGATTAGAAGCACCATTCGCATACCGCCAAGACAATTGATATTTTCCTGCGCTTTCTACATTTACTGTCCACTCAATTAAATCCCCTGTAGAATTTTGATAGTCTACGTAACCAGTACCTGTTTCTCCTCTGCCTGAAGATACTGTAGCCCCGACAAAATTTGCATTTTCGGCTTGATAAATTGGTTGTGAAGTACTCATGTAAATTTATTTTAATTTAATTAAAGTTTGAGATTTATTTAAATTTAGTGTGATAAAAGTGGTAAATTAATCACGAATAGTCTTAAGGCACTACTTAGGGCAAAACCCATAATATTGATTGCAGTTGTAATCAAAAACGTGAATCAATAAGATTTAAGTATTAGCATTGACTCTATATAAAATTGCGTTAAATCAATTGGGTAATAACGTGATGTTATAACTCATTTTAAATAAAGATTAAGTGCATTTTTATATAGAATAAGTAGTATAAACAGGAATAGCCGCAAACCTAAATTGTCATTGCGACGGTGACTACGTGTAGGGAAGCAATCACATCCTTTTGATGGATTACGTCGTAATAGCTAGTAATGATGTAATTACGTTACTTTTACGTAGATCCTAATAAGGATGAATTACTGGAATTAATAAATAGAAACTTTATTATTTATTACTAACAAAATCTTGTTAGATATCCCTTTAGTAAATACTAAACTTCTAAATTTAAAATTGGTTAGAATAAGCTCAGAAATTCCGTATCTTTACTGAACTTTTATTGTTAACGCTTTTTTTTTGCCGGAAAAATAAAGCTGGCAGGGTTTGATATTATCTCCGTAACAATGGCGGATTTATTTTATAAACACCCTCTAAACCAATCCTGCAATTCCAGCACCTAGAATAGTAATCTTTTTTCCAGGTTGCGAGTTGGTCATCTCGCACATATCTAGTAAAGTTGAAGTAAGCATTTTTTTACCTTGTTCGGTCTGAATTTCTTTCGCGGTGTTTCCCGCTTCTGATACTTCATACCGGACAAGTTTTTTAATTTATGCATTTGTCGCTGAAAAATAGATTAGGATATCCCCAATCTTTTATTTTACACCATTCTCAATTTTGCTCAAAGAAACCCGGTTTCTTTAAGATATCACAACGAGATATTCATGCTTTCACCAATAGAAACCGGGTTTTTCACAGTGGTGTAAGATGTGAGTAAACGGTTTTTAGCTGAACCTAATTGCACCCGCTCCTGGGAGCGAAAACTGGTACAAATTTTGAGCAATATGCAAAAACCACAACGCCATCAAAAATCTTAAACCGCTGTACTTCACTGTTGTGAAACATTATCTGAAGCACTTCTTGCTTCTTCAACCCAACCATCAAACTGTTCTTGATTCTTCTGAATCCACTCTTGGGCATGACGACGAACATCTGTTAGTTTATTTTCACCTTCTCTGATAAGTTCGTTTTGGTTATTGATATCATCAATGGGAATCTGAATCAGTTCAAACAAGCGCTTAGCAGCGGGGTTATCAGCCAAAAATTTCTTGTTAGCCAGAATTCGGATATCATCAACCGCAAATCCGAGATTTATTCCAAGGGCTGAAGTATCTTTTTCTGTAAATTCTCCCAATTGTTTTGGTAGAGAAGTATAAGGAACGGAAAGCCAAGTAACGTCTTTACCTGGTTTTAATACTGCACTCATCCAGTAAGGAGTCCAAGTGTAATATAAAACTGGTTTTCCTTGCTTGTAGCGAGCAATTGTGTCTACAATCAGCGCTGAGTAACTACCTTGATCGTGTTCAACTGTATTTTCTAATTTGTACTCCTTAAGGTGATGATCGATGGCTAGTTGACAACCCCAACCTGAATTACACCCGGTTAAATTCGCTTTACCATCCCCATCTGAGTCAAAAAGTTTGGCTATTTTTGGATCTTTGAGTTGTTCAATGTTAGTAATATTGTACTTGTCGGCGGTTTTCTTATCAATTTGATAACCTTGCAACAGGTTGGGAGTCAGAACCCCGAGTCGTTCTAATTTATCTTCACCGCCACCTTTTTCAAAGAAAGATTGATGACCTTTTTCCCAATGGACACCCGTGTAATCCAAGTCACCTTGTCCTAGAGCTAGGTGCATTGTGGTATATTCAATTTCTTGGGGTTCTGGAGTTTTGTAACCAAGTTTTCTCAAACCTATGTTAACAATTTCGGTCTGAAATCGTTCTTCAATTAAGCTACCATGGGCAGATTTTACCCGTATACCCCTACCAGGTAAAGATTCTCCGGTGGATGTTGTCGAAACAATGGGAGCTTGTTGTCCGGTGATGGAAGCAACCAATAAAACAGTTATGATACCTACTCCAAAGATACCAATAATTTTTTTGACTTTTGAGCCGAAAACAAAAAAGCCTATGGGACCTTGTTGTTTCCAGGATACTTGATTGCTGCTACCAAAAACATTAGTCATGCGATCGAGCATGACTGCGATTAGAACAATACTTAATCCTCCCACAGATGCAAGTCCCACATTCAATTGTCCCAAACCGCGTAATACCATACCTCCGAGTCCCTTGACACCAATCATCGAAGTGATTACTGACATAGATAAAGCTAACAGGATGGCTTGGTTAACCCCAGTTAAAATAGTTGGCATGGCTAAGGGTATTTGTACTTCCCATAATGTTTGTCTGGGGGTGGAACCAAAAGCTGTGGCTGCTTCTACTACTTCTTCCGATACTTGACGAATTCCTAAAATAGTAAGTCGGATTAAGGGAGGTACGGCAAATACAAAGGTCGCAATTACCCCCGATACTTCCCCAATACCAAATAACATCACTACCGGTACCAAGTAAACAAAAGATGGTAGGGTTTGCATAGCATCGAGCAACGGTCGCAGCCATTTCTCAAAGCGGGGATTACTAGCACTGAGAATGCCAAGAGTTATACCAACTACCATGCAGAAAACCACAGCAGTTAGCACCAGGGATAGGGAAACTACTGCTTCTTCCCAAGCCCCAAAAAAGCCAATCAAACATAGGGCAATAACACTATAAGTGGCTATTTTACCTCCCGCAAGTTGCCAAGCAACTAAACCAAGCAATATTATGAAAATTAACGGCGGAATAGCCAGGAATAACCATTGTATGCTTTCTAGAGTGAAGCTAATGGGAAGGCGAATGCTTTGGAAAAAAGGACGATAGTTATCGACTATGTAGTTAACCCCGGAACTAATCCAATCCTCTAAGGGAATAGTATAAAGTTCAAAGGGGTTGAGAATTGTGTCTAATCCTCCTTGATTCGTAGCTATCAGATGAGTAATTAAGTTTGGTAACATGAATGCAATCTAGTTCTATGCTTTTTAAAAGTTATACTAGATTAATGGAAAGCTTGCACTATCGCACATTAGACTTGACACCCATTCTTTTTCTTTCTACTCGGAGATATAAAGTAAAATAAATATATCTAAAGAGACATCAAAAAAAAGTATATTTACACTTATTTACACTCCCCGAGGGAACTTCAACAAACTAATTTCATTAATCTAGTATTCTATCAGCCAGGTAGTGGGAATCAGTTTGTTAATAATTAAAACATTAGTAAATTTCTAATTTTCTGAATTACTAATAATAGCCAAAACATCAGCAAGTTCTAGCAACCCTTGGAATTTTCCTTCCCCATCGACTACAGCCACAGGTAATCCTTTTTGGTAAACATTAAAAGTTTCTTCTAGCTTGGTATCAACCAAAACTATAGGAAAGTCAGTGTGCATAACTTGGGAGACATTTTCCTTTCCCTGTTCTATAGCTGATTCCAGAATTTGCTTATTTACCATACCTACAGGTTTACCGTGGCTGTCAACAACGCACATATATTCGACATCTGTTATTTTCTCTAGCGCTATAGTTAGTGAATCTTCACGGCAGATTACATCTTGAGTTTGACGAAGAATCGATCCGGCGGTGAGTACTTGAGCGCGGTTAACATCTTCGGTAAAAGCACTAATATAATCATCAGCTGGTTTGGTCACAATTTCTTCAGGTGTACCAATTTGTACAATTGCACCATCCTTCATCACGGCGATGCGATCGCCTATTTTTAATGCTTCTTGAATATCGTGACTAATAAATACTATAGTTTTGTGTAGTTCTTTCTGAAGTCGTAGCAATTCATCTTGCATTTCCCGACGAATCAAGGGATCGAGAGCGCTGAATGCTTCATCCATAAGTAAAATATCTGCATCTGTAGCTAAAGCACGGGCTAAACCGACTCTTTGCTGCATTCCCCCACTAAGAGAGGAAGGTAAATAATCTGCCCATTGGGCTAAACCGACTGCTTCTAAAGTTTCCAGGGCTTTTTTACGGCGTTCACCTTTGTCTACACCCTTGACTTTCAAACCATATGCGACATTTTCACCTACAGTTTTGTGGGGAAGTAAACCAAATTTCTGAAACACCATTGAAACTTTAGTGAGACGAATTTCCCGCATTCGCTTCTCATCAACATGGGCAATGTCTTCACCATCTATATAAATACTACCGCTAGTGGGCTTGATTAGACGATTGATACAGCGAGCCAAAGTAGATTTACCGGAGCCAGATAATCCCATGACGACAAATAATTCACCTTGATTAATGTTAAAAGAGACATCAGCAATCCCTAAAACATTTCCTGTCTTATCTAAAATAGAATCCCTAGTTCCACCTTCTCGAAACAACTTGAGAGCAGGTGCTGGTTTCTCTCCATAAATTTTAATTAGATTTTCAATGACAATTTTAGAGTCTGGATTCTTCATTCTAGTAAATTAAACCTCCGGCGGATTAATGGCATGAGTTACCAGTTTACTCAAAAACTGGGTTTCTCAAAACTACAAAGTTTTATTCTATTTCACAAAGCCGGGAATTTACTCTGCTATTGTTTAAAATTACAATTTAATTGGTATTGCGGTTTGCAATTGAGTCCAATATTTATTTATCAGATAATTTATTAATTAAGTAAGTCGGCGTTGAAAATAGTAATTAGGACAAGGGAATAGGGAATAGGATAGTAGTTATGAAGGGAATTTTCATTCTGTAACATAGTTGGGTTTCTTTGTGCCGAATTAGTTAATATAGCGGATTTCAGTTGGATATAATACAAATTTTACCTCGCCCTCGTTCCCTCTCCGCTAGTTTGGAGAGGGATGTCCGGCTTTGTCAGGGTGAGGTTTAAAATCTATTACACTCAACCGAAAAGTCCTATATTGTATTCTTCAGAGGTTGTTTGAAAAGTGTTTATTTGTATCTTGCACTTATTGATCCCCCCTAGCCCCCCTTAAAAAGGGGGGGAATCGCAATCAAAGTCCCCGCTAAAAATGGGGGAATCGCAATCAATTTACGAGTGTTATTCAAGAATAGTTAAAAAGTGTTAGGGGGCAGACAAAAGCCTGCCCATCCTTAAAAATTTTGAAGTGCATAAACCACAAGGGTTTAGCTTCTTGGGCACACTGATTATTCTAGTTTCAGTGTTATCCTAGTCTTGCAACTAGCTCCTCAAGCGTTAATTCCGGCACTCCCTGCCGTACAAGATTTATTATATATAAAACGACTGGGATAACACCCAAACGAAAAATTTCTTTACAAAGGTAGCTTTACAATGGGTAAACTAAATCCTTACAACCTGCAAATGCAAATTACCCGGATGTTCGAGCAAGGACAATCATTCTTTGCAACAATGAAAGTGCAGGATTGGTTAAAAGAGCATAATCAAAATCCTGCGGATTACGATATTCTTTTCCACAAAATTTATCCTAAAAAACCCGTAGCTCCCGGTTCTGAAGAGGAGATGCTTATAGAAATTGAGCTAAAGCGTAAAGATGGGGAGTTAGTAGATTCTTGGCTGCAAGAACAAATAAATCTGCAAGGATAAGTAATTTATAAGTAATTTGAAATCTAAAATTAATTATAAGCCTATTTACGGAATTGCGTTTGTTATGCTTGAAGGTGTTAACAAACGCTTTTTAATATAATTTTTTATTCGTAATGAAAACTAATCGTACTTGGGCGATCGCCTTTTGGTTTTATATTGGACTAATTTTGGCAATATCCATATCGGCTTATTTAAAGATTATTCCCAATGAAATCAAGCAATTTCCTTATTACGATACTATTTTACATTTTCTATTAATGGGATTTTCGGCTTTTTTGGGACATTTAGCATTTAACAAACGTAAAATAAATATTTTAAATTTTTCTCTGCCTTTGGTGCCGATTATTATCAGTATTTTTGTTTTAATTGAAGAATGCTTGCAAAAGTTTTCACCCAACCGTAGCTTTGATTTAGTCGATTTAGCTGCGGACTTTTGTGGGATTATTGTATTTACTTGGTTGGCGGGGAGAGTTAAGGTTAATCGTTCCCAGGAAAATAAATCGTAATTATTGTTTCGTTTCCAATGCTGCTCGGTTAAGGGGAGATCCTCCCTAGCCCTCCTTAATAAGGAGGGAAGTAAGCCCCCAAAATAGCGGGAGTTTGGGGGATCTAACAATTGTCTTTAATTCCTTAACCGAGTAGTATTGGTTCTATAAGAATCGAATTGAGTACTTTATCCGCTTGACTCAGAGAATTACGGTTCGTTGCAAATAATATATTGATGTTTGTGATCGCTAAAATAAGACCACATGCGGCGCATATCGTTAGTACTGCGATTAAACTTCCAGTCGATATC
Organism: Cyanobacteria bacterium J06633_8; assembly: GCA_039820645.1. Taxonomy (GTDB): domain Bacteria; phylum Cyanobacteriota; class Cyanobacteriia; order Cyanobacteriales; family Nostocaceae; genus Rivularia. The sequence goes on from JBCBPQ010000057.1 coordinate 26,030, forward strand.
ATTCACTCCAGTGACATACCAGCCAGACCATGAACCATTGAACCATTGAATTTTATAGGCCACAACATCACCCTGTAAAATCTTATTGTCCATCTCAGTATTTAGCCCTTTAACCCATCTTCGATCTCTTGTTGCCGCTAGAGGTTTATTGTCTGAACCTTTCAAAGTACAGGTTGCTTGGGTCTTAAGGTCATGTTTGATACAGTCAGGGCTGCCACCACAAATACTAATTGTTGATCTAGCTGTTTGTGTATTAGCTATTGATGGTTTAGCTATTGATGGAATAGCAGGTTTTGCCAAAGCTGGTACAGCAAAGCCCAATGTAGAAACTGCCAACGCACTAGTAATACCTATCAATCGTTTCATTTTTTTTACCTCAATCTGAGTAATTTTTGACTTACATCTCTAAGTATGCATATCCCAAAAGCTCATGACTTGAGTTAAATTCTGGACTAGTTAAATGTGATTAATTAGACTATTTTTTCTAAAACCCTCAGCTAAATTCAGAATTTAAAAGTATTCTATTCAACTTGAACAATTCATACTGTGTGTTGATAGACTTATTTTTCAGAAAAATTCAGGTAAATTGAGGTATAAATTTCATAACTTTTTAGGTTCATAGAGGCATAGATATCCGAAATCATCAAGTTAGTAGATGTATATTACTTATGAGTTATTAAAAAACAACGTATTTTTTATAACTATTTATTTTCTATTCATAAGAATATTTACTAATAATGAATTTCGACTTGAATGAAGCTCTGAAAATTGCGAACCATCTGATATACGCTCAAGTACAAAGAAATTTGACGGATGTTGAAACTTCAATAATTCAAGGGGCTTGGCACAAACAAGACTATGGGAAAATTGCCGAAGAGAATAATTATACTTTAAGTTATATAAGTCAAGATGTGGCTCCCAAATTATGGAAATTACTGTCAGAAGTTGTGGGAGAAAAAGTTAAAAAAAGTAACTTCAAGGAAGCACTAAAACGACAGTTAATTTTATCATCTACTTGTGAGGAAAATAATTTTCAAGATAATTATGTGAAGCAAGAATCGCTAATTATTGATGATACTTACATCAATCGCCATCCCGTGGAATCTCTATGTTATGAAGAAATTTTGCAGCCAGGGGCACTTATATGTATCAAAGCGCCTTGGAAAATGGGCAAAACTTCTTTGATAAACAAGATTTTTGACTATGGGAAGCAGCAGAATTATAAAACAGTACCTTTAAACCTCCTGCAAGCAGATGATTGTACAATGAAAAGTTTGGATAAATTATTGCGTTGGTTGTGTTGCAGCATCAGTAGACGATTAAAGCTGGAAAATCATGTCGCTGATTTTTGGGATAAGGATTCTAGCAGTAATGATAACTGCACTGCTTATTTTGAAAATTATATTTTAGCTAATATAGATACTCCGCTAGTTTTAGGTTTAGATAACGTAGATAGAGTTTTTAAATATCAAGAAATTGCAGCAGATTTTTTCGGATTATTACGTTCTTGGTATGAAGATGCTAAATTTATTGATGAATGGAAAAAATTGCGTTTGATAGTAGCTCATTCCACCGAAGTTTATATTCCCTTACATATCAATCAATCGCCTTTTAATATCGGATTATCGATTGATTTACCCGAGTTTAATATTGAGCAGGTTCAAGATTTAGCAATACACTACGGACTAAATAAAGATTATATTCTGATTGAGAAAATTATGGCAATAGTAGGTGGTCATCCCTATCTGTTGCATCAAGCATTTGCTAATATTAAAAATCAGCCAACAAAGCGAGATAAATTTTTGCAAACAGCAGCTACAGAAGCCGGGCTTTATAGAAATCACCTGCGGAAAATTTCTACTGATTTACAGCAGGATTCTAAATTAATTGCAGCAATGAAAAATGTAGTTGAAGAACAGCAACCGGTGCGAATTAATTCAGAGGAAGCCTTTAAACTCCACAGTATGGGATTGGTGCGTTGGTGCGGAAACAAAGTAGAACCAAGGTGTAATTTGTATCGCTTGTATTTAAACGATTGCTTGACTAAAGTCTAAATATTAACTAATAATATTATTTTCGCTTTTTTTAGAATTACTTCATATAAAGTGCATTCGGATTCGTATCTTGCACCATTTTGCACGATTATCAACACCGTCATATTATTAAAACGAAGGAAGAAGGAAGAAGGAAGAAGGAAGAAGGAAGAAGGCTGGAATTGGGATGGGGATTTAAACCCCAACCCAATTCGTTCACCGTAGGTTGCCGGGGAATTAAACCCATATTTAGATGTTAAATTCTCAGGCTCATAAACAAAGTCAGATAATTTTGATATCTTGCAACATTTTTAATTTCGCTCAAAGAAACCCGGTTTCTACTGGTGAAAGCATGATTTTATCGTTGTGAAACAGTAAAGAAACCGGGTTTCTGGCACTGGTACAAGAAGAAGTGCCTTAACTACGAATTATAAATCCCGACTTCGGTTAATCTTCTCACCATTTCCCGACGAACTTCATTTGCAACGCGCTCGCCTCTTTCCCAATGTTCTAATTTAATATGGTCTATATAAAACTTAATTGTAAATTGCATGGAATCGCTACTAATGGTAATCAATCTAATAGTGGGTTCTTTCCAACGAGTTGATGATGATTTAAATTCTTCTTGCAGCCATCTAACCAAGTTAAGGGCATATTCATCTAATAAGGTTTCATAGCCTCCGGGTTTGGCTATTTTTTGAGATAATCTAGTAAGTTTATTTTTAAGAATATTAATTTTAGTTTCCCATTCATCTTCTAATGTACGTTCGTCTTCAATACGTAAATCTGGATCTTTTAACCAAGCTTGATACCAAGTTCTAATTAAACTAATCAAGGTATTATTTATACTATCAGTATCAATTTCTGCTATTTTATTTTTGTTTCTACTTTCTTGATTGGGAATTTGCAATCCTACTAATTCCAAAACTTGATTGTAATATTTTTGAACAATTTTTACCTGTTCTTCGTTCAAACCACCTTTTTCCAGAATTTTAATGGCACGAATTAAGTATTTAAATTTGCGCTCTATTTTCTGTAGTCGCTCGTTGACTTTCTTCTCTCTTTGCAATCGTTCTTTTCCTGCTGCGATTTTAGATAAATTATCTTCGTCGGCTTCTTTTAATCCCTGAAAATTATCTATATACTGCAACTTATCTTCAGGATTTCCCAAAGTATCGGGATGTCCTAAAACTGCTTCTCGTAAAATATTGGTAGCTAATTTTTGGTCAGTATCTACTTTAATTTCTAGTTGAATAGTTCTCGCGACATGGGGAGTTGGACGAGATAAATTTACGATATCTTTGCTTCCCAAAGATGCATTAGGTATGTAAATTTCCGAATCGCTATCTACCAAATATAACTTGGTTACTCGCAAACCAATATTTTTGATTACTGCTAGGGAAGTATCCGGCATGGCAATAACATCCCCAAATTGAAACGGTGTATCAATTAATAATACTAAGCCGCTAAAAAAGTTAGCTAAAATATCTCGGAGTGCAAAACCAAGAACAAAAGTTAATCCTCCAAAAGCTACCCAAATTCCGGTTAAATCAATTCCTAAAGCTTCTAAAAATAGAAACGTTCCCAAAATATAAGTTAATGCTGGTAGCAATCTTTCTAAAATCGGAACTAAAACATTATCCCAGACAGCTTCGGTTTGTTTTGCATAAGCACGTAAATAATAGGTTACTAATTGAGTAAATAATTGTGCAATGCAATAAGTCATAATAATTACAATCGTCGCTGTTAAAATGCGTTCAACCCAATTGATTGTTTGAGATGAATCTAATTTGCTAATAGAAGATTTAACGCCAAACAAAGTAAAAGCAATTACAACAGGATTTTGAATTACGCCGAGTATAAGAAGTGCCAAAGGATTATCGAAACGACGTACTATCGGACGCAGCAGGTAAAATAAACTTACATACAATAATAATGTGCCTAAAAAATAAATGCCTAAAGTTTGAAAAAAATAATTACTAATATTTGGTAATAAAAGTAACTTTAGAGACTTGATTACAGCAAAAGTATAAAGAGTATTCATATTTTTGTCAGGAGAGAATATTTACTTAGTTTGATATTTTATATCTCGCATTTGTATGTTTAGCTCTCATCTACAGTCAGATGATTAAGCGATATGATTTGTTTGAAAGCATTGATTAACAAGGCTTTTGGCTTCTTTTTAGCTCATACCGTAATATACAGTTAAATAAATACTCTAGGAGTATTTTAAGCTGATGCAAACTGGAATACATTCAGTTTAATTCAGAAAAAATGCTGCAAAAATATAAACATCAAACCAGAGTTAGATTACCAGATTGGCACTGAGATTATTAGTGATAATAGCAACATTAAAATATATTTTTAGCTTTAGATGGGAGAAGGATTTTAAAGTCTTAAATAATACAATTATGCGCGCTTTTACCAAACAAATTGATAGGGTATACTAAGATAAAATAAACATAATTTTGCGGTTGTAGGATAAATATCCTTAGCCCGCAATTTCTGTAAATTTTATATGGCTAATCTATGGACTTCTGCCGAACATGCTTTGAATTATCTAGCACAAGCGGATAATATTCCTCACCGCACTGAAGGTGAAGCGGTGCTGCTAGAGGAAGTACCATTAACGGTGAAGCGTATTCTCGATTTAGGCACTGGAGATGGACGCTTGCTAGCATTACTAAAGATAGAACGACATAATGTTGAATCTCTCGCCGTAGACTTTTCACCAACCATGTTAGAAGCGGCGAAGAGTCGTTTTCAAGACGATTCCACGGTAGAAGTTATCGAACACAATTTAGATGAAAACTTACCAGAGTATGGAACATTTGATGCTATCGTTTCGGGTTTTGCGATTCATCATCTTAACCACAATCGCAAACGTTCGCTTTATGTAGAAATATTTAATATGTTGCAGCCCGGTGGTGTTTTCTGCAACTTAGAACATGTCGCTTCACCTACAGTGCGTTTGCACGAAAAGTTTTTAAAAGCGATAGGTATCACACCAGCACAAGACGATCCATCCAACCAGCTTTTAGATGTAGAAACTCAGCTAAAGTGGTTGCGAAACATTGGCTTTGAAGATGTGGATTGTTATTGGAAGTGGCTAGAATTAGCCCTACTAATTGGAAGGAAACCAAAATTGTAACCAGCGATGCGGTACGGTGAATGAATTTACTCTGGCTTTTATTGAAGGCTTCTTGGTTACAAGTAGCGATCGCCGTTTTTACGGGTTTAGTGAGTGGTGGCACAACTGCTAGATTGATAGCGTTGATAAATAAGGCTATTAGTGACGGATTTCAATCCTCAAATAGTTTCAGCGACTTGGCTTGGCAGTTTCCCACCTTTGCATTGATAGTAGTTGTCAACAGCATTATTTCCCAAGTCTTGCTGATAAATCTTTCTCAGGAAGCCGTTTATCAATTACGGTTGCGTTTGAGTAGGGGAATTTTATCTTCTCAACTGCGGCATTTAGAAAAATTAGGTACGTCGCGTTTGCTGGCAACTCTTACAGAAGATGTCGCAACATTAACAGCTACAGTTTACGCAATTCCTTTTATCTGCGTAGATATCGCCATTATTGCCGGGTGCTTGCTTTATTTATCCTTCCTATCGAGTACGGTATTTACTTTTACCGTAGGCTTCGTAATGGTAGCTGTCGGTACTATTCAAGTATTAATTAATAGAGCGCAAGGTTACTTGGTTGCAGCACGAGACGAACAAGATCGTTTGCTCAAACATTTTCGTGCTATCACCGAAGGTATTAAAGAGCTTAAACTCCATACTGCTCGTCGTCAAGAATTTTTTGATTCGGAATTGCAGCATAGTGCAGCCATATGTCGCGATCAAAATTCGGCAGCATTATTAACCTTTTCAATTTCTACAGGATTGGGCAATTTATTGTTTTTTATTCTTGTAGGGTTGCTGCTATTTTTATTACCGCAAATCGCACCTATTTCTCCCAGTATACTGTCAGCTTATATACTTACAGTGACTTATTTAATGTTACCCATGCAGAGCATATTAGATAAATTGCAAGCTTTGTCTAAAGCCACGGTAGCATTACAGAAAATAGAAAGAATGGGTTTAATATTAGCTGGGAACAAAGAAAACTATATAGAAGAAATAAAGCAAGATGCAAACACATTTCAAAAATTAGAATTAAAAAAAGTTGTCCATGCATACCCAGGAGAAGACAAAGAAAGTCGTTTTAGTTTAGGTCCGGTTGATTTAAGTTTTAAACCAGGGGAAATAGTATTTATAGTTGGTGGAAACGGTAGCGGAAAATCAACTTTAGCCAAACTAATTACGGGATTATATATTCCCGAAGCAGGAGAAATTGTATTAAATGATAAAGTAATTACCGATGATAATCGGGAATGGTATCGCCAACACTTCTCCGTAATTTTCTCCGACTTTTACCTATTTGAAAAGCTGTTAGGAATGGATAAACCAGCCCTAGACGAACAAGCTCAGGAATACTTGAGGCAGTTAAAAATTAGTCATAAAGTCACAATAGAAAACGGTAAACTATCAACTACAGAACTTTCGCAAGGACAGCGAAAGCGGCTGGCATTATTAACAGCTTATTTAGAAAATCGTCAGATTTATCTATTTGATGAATGGGCATCAGATCAAGATCCAATGTTTAGAGACATTTTTTATAAAGAAATATTGATAAACTTGAAAAAACGCAATAAAACAGTATTAGTTATCAGTCACGACGATCATTATTTCCACCTTGCCGACAGAATAATAAAATTAGATTACGGTAAAGTTGAATACGACAAAATTAATGCTGAATTAGAAGTAGGGCATAAAGTTTAGGGAATGGGGAATAGGGCATCGGGCATTGGGAATTGGGCATTGCTCTAACTGTGTCTGATATCTTGCACCCCAAGCTCAGCAACCGCCTTGGAATAAATTCCCAGGCTGACAAACAAAGTCTGATAAATCAGACTGGGTATAGATTGTAGTGGGTTTTAACGTACTTTGTATATCAGCCTCGGATTTTTCTTTCTCTGGGAGAAAGCCTCCGGCTTGGCGGTATTCGGGCTTAAGAGCAATGCCACAAGACGTAAATATTATTGATTAACCTGTTGTATAAATTAATAGCCATATAAGAGTTTATTTATAAAGTAAACGTTAAGATCGAAGAAAGCGGGTTTCTACTATAGTGAGAACAAATCGAGTGCGACTGATTCAGTGCAGGAAGGCGGGTAGAATCCGACACGTATGGCACTGGGAAACCGAAAGGTTTCTAACCTTGAGAGGATGTGGGAGAATAACCCACCCTTGAAGATGACAAGTGACTCCTTATCTGACCACAC
>JBCBPQ010000058.1:0-33109 GCA_039820645.1 Cyanobacteria bacterium J06633_8
TGATTGCAGATAGTAGGGTAGGAATCATCAAAACACCGAACCAACCGATGTATAAACGGTTGTTGGTGCTGGTGATCCATCCACAGAACTGCTCCCACGCCGAAGCGCTTTCGCGTCTTTGTAATGTGGTTGTCATGGTTCAGATAATTGCGTTTGTCTTATTTATGATAGGTCTTTCAACCTATGAACTTATACTAAAACAAGTATTTCGCTTTGTAAAGCATTTTCAGGAATAATTTGTAATTAATGCTGCATTTTACAGTCTTCGTATTGGCTATAAATAATGCACAGTAAGGCATACAGCTAATTTAAAAAAATAAAAATTATTAAAATTAAATTCTATATATTAGAGAGCAAATGCATCAATCAAGTTTAAGATTTGATAATGCTTGTTGAATGTCGAGGATTAAATACTTATCTAGAGCCATATACATCCAAGAAAGAGATAGCTGTGGATCTTGACCAGTTTTCCGATAACCCGTCGCCAATTGTAGACTTTGAGCAAATGGAGTAATCGTCAAAGTATACAAATCGCAAAGATTGGGAAAATCCCCTTGCATATTTATGAGAGTTTTTTGAGCATCTTCTAATAATTCATATAGGCTGCTGTGTTGTAGGTATGTAGAATCTATTTGAAAGCCACGGACAAAAACAGAAGTGCAATCTTCATCTCCTGCTTGTGCCATCTCAAAAGGATCTATCTGACTCGGGGTACTTAAATATAAACTTTTGCTTGGTGGTAGAAAAAAGTTTTCCTCAGATTTGGCAGCTACAGGATAAAGAACGTAAAAACCAATAGGATCTTCAGTATCGCGACGACGCAAAACCCGCATTCCTTGAGAATATTTTTTAGCCCAAGTACGAAGTTTCCGAGCTATTATTTGAGGCGCAGCGGTGGTTTTTTTGTTCATCCAATAGTATTGACGAGCTAAAAAACTGGCAACGGGTATAGCATCGGTGCGGGGATTAAAGCTATCAGTAACTAGTTGTATAGGTTGGTTAAGCTCTGCTGAATCATTAATATCTGACAATGGAGAACAAATACGAATACATATGTTGTTGCCATCGAATTCCTTTTCGATAAGCCCCAATGCCACTAACTTATCAATCATCATTCCCGCAGCACGCTCGCTACCTCTATCTTGTTCTGCATAAAATAGTTCGTTAGCTTCTCGATGAGTACAAGCAACAAAACCTTCGGGTAAATCGAGTTCCGTTACAGGTTTACTTGAAATTCCTAATTCTTGCTGTTGCTTAAGTAACAAATAAGCCCACAACTTTACAAAACATTCCGCTCGACGACGAGTTAAACCAACTTTGCCTTTCAAAAGAGCAACATATTTAAGCTGATGTTCTACACCAAAAAACTGATCGATATTGGCTAAATCCGACACGGCAGAACTCCCTAGTTAATTTTTCTTATTTGTAAAGTAGCAATACAGTCATTATGAATCGACTGACTGCCCTCTACTGGCTACCTTAAGAAAAACTTCACCCTACTTCAGGGAAATTCCGTAAATTTCTCTGTACCTTCACTTACTTCAATACTTTCTTCGGGGCTGCTGCTTAATCATTGCAAATTCAGAATCTCATTTATAAAAATGCTGTTAGTTGCTTTACAGAAGCTTTTTTAGCATTTTTAAGGAGATAAATAATGAATGTTTCAGTGTTAGAAAAATATCAAAAACTTACATCTACCAATAGAAATATATTTTGCGGCAGTAAATCTAAATACAACAAAAAACAGCCTGCATCTAAACTTCATCTGATGCAAGCTGTAATTGAAAGTTTTGTGGACGGAATTTTTGTAATTACAACAAAAGGTGAATTGGTTCATGCCAACGAACGCGCTGGCTATATTTGTGAGAAATTAAGCGAAAATATCTATAAAGGTGAAATGCCGTCAGAAATTAGGCGTATTTGCGATTCTTTGATGGAAAGCCGTGAATTATTTCCCAACCAAAAGATATCTCTAGAGTCAGAAATCAAGACGAAATCATTGCTGACAATACGTGTTCGCGTTCGCTGGCTGCAAGGAAATGGAGGCAATGATGATTACATAATAGTTACTTTAGAAGACCGCGAACAGACAAATCAAAGTATAGCGATTTCAGAAGCGAAAAAATACGGTTTAACCGAACGGGAAACTGATGTTTGGCTGTTGCGTCGGGCTAATTATTCTTACCAGGAAATTGCTGAAGAACTTTATATTACTATCAATACAGTTAAAAAGCACCTGAAGAATATTTATGCTAAACAGCAGGAAGAATTTATAAATTAACAATCATCAATTGGACATTGGGCATGGGAAAAAAAATTGATAAATACCAAGTTTTTAATTCCTAACTCCTAACTTTTCAAAGGTATTACGCCTAACTTTTTTCTGACTTCAGCTAAAGGAGTAGCCCAATCTGATTCAATATCCCAATCAATTAGTTTGTTCGCCATTCTACCACTTTTGATAACTTGAGTAATTTCTTGTAAACTACATTTGTGTGTGAGCAAACCAGCTAATACAAGAATGGCACTGGATGGGCGAAAAACTTGAGAACGAGTAAAAGCTTGCAGTATAAATTCATCGTTTGTAGATGGAGAAAGCCCGGTTACAACGTGCCAAACATCATGAGTGCGCTGTATCCAATCTCCAGAATTGAGAGTTTCAAAGCCATTTGTGTCTAAAAAATGGGCTAGTTCTCTACCTAAAGTACCTTCCGGAAGTTGACGTAGTTCTTCTAAATTTATAGATAATTCTCGCCCTGGATAAATCTGTGGGTTTATCGTTTGAGCCATCTTTAAAATAAAACCGAGATTTCCTTTATTCATAATTAAAGTTATCCTGTAAACAAATTAATATTTCACTGGGAGCGGATTTTATGTTTAGCGGAAATTTGGTGTTGTATCTATTTTAAAAAAAACTATTTTTTATGCTAAGTACCCAAAGGGGTACCTTTTTTATTAAATTAATTTGTATTCAGAATAAAAATATTGCAATATAGATTACAGATTCGGATTATTTTTAATAATGAAATACAATGCCATTACAAAATTCCCGCATCGTTACTTATAGCCCTGCATACACAATTGTTCCAACTTATGAATGCTTTAATAGATGTAGTTACTGTAATTTCCGCGCCGATCCAGGAAGTAGCAATTGGATATATTTATCAGCAGCAAAAGATATTTTTAAAAGACTGCAAAAAGAAAATGTTTGTGAAATATTAATCCTCAGTGGAGAAGTTCATCCAAATTCACCACGTCGCAAACAATGGTTTAAGCTAATTTATGATTTATGCGATTTAGCTTTATCAATGGGCTTTTTACCTCATACAAACGCGGGAGTTTTGAGTTATCGGGAAATGAAAAAATTGAAACAAGTGAATGTTTCAATGGGATTAATGTTGGAACAGTTAACACCAAGATTATTGCAAACAGTCCACAAACACGCACCCGGTAAAAACCCAAAATTACGGTTACAACAATTGCAGTGGGCTGGTGAATTAAAAATACCTTTTACAACGGGGTTGTTATTAGGAATTGGAGAAACGTTAGAAGATTCCTGGGATACATTAGCAGCGATATCCCAAGTACATCACAAATATAAGCATATACAAGAAGTTATTTTACAACCACACAGTCCTGGAACTCAGCAAACCTTTGATGCAGTACCTTTCAATCCACATCAATTACCACAAGTTATTGGCAAAGCACGCGAGATTTTACCCAAAGATATAAAGATTCAAATTCCACCAAACTTAGTAAAAGATGAACAATGGTTACTCGCTTGTATCGAAGCAGGTGCTAGGGATTTAGGGGGAATTAGCCCCAAAGATGAAGTAAATCCAGATTATCCGCATATTCAGGAGAAGGAATTGCAAGAAATGTTACAACCTGGGGATTGGGATTTGCTGCCGAGATTACCTGTTTATCCACAGTTTGATGAATGGTTATCAGAGGAATTAAAAGCGGAGGTTAAAAGGTGGAGGGAAGAGTTTGGAATCAAATCTTGTAATATTCTTAATTTCTAATCTGAGGGCTATCGCTTTCTAATACTTACCCCGTTTTTCCAGCAAAACACTTTTTACTTTCTGATATTCAGCTTTAATTTTGCCAATATGATCCGCTATTTCATCTTGCATTTCACTGATTAAAATTATTTCTAATTGCGTACACAAGGCAGCGAGTTTATTTGCACCTAATGTAGCACTACTAGAAGAAAGCTTATGGGCGAATAGCTGAAGAGTTTTTAAATTATTTTCATTTAACGCAATTTGAATTTCTTGTAAAATAATGGGGGTTTCTTCTAAGTAATCATCAATTGTTTCTAATAAAAATATTCTTGGGTCTACTCCACAATTGAAATCAGCGATTCTATAAATTTCTTGTAACGCCGATGGATCAATTGTATAATTATTTTTACTAACAGATTCTTGATGAGTTACCTTATTTTGTTTACTGGCTTCTTGCTTATAATTTCGAGATTGATTCAGTACTTGCATGAGTTTGTGAATGGGAAAAGGTTTAGCAAGAAAATCGTCGATATATGATTCTAAATAATTTTCTTTATCGCTTAACATTGCACTGGCTGTGAGTGCAATAATTCGGGGGCGTACAGATATATCCCATTCCTGACAAATATATTGCGTTGCTGTCATACCATCCATTTCCGGCATTTGCATATCCATCAACACCACATCATAGGATTGATGCCGCAATGCACTCAGCGCTTCTAAGCCGTTATTGGCAATATCTGGTTGATAACCCATTCGTTGAAGCATTAAGGTTACAATTTTTTGATTTGTAGGGTAATCTTCGACTAAAAGTATTTTTAAGGGATTTTTTTCGGCTACTGTAGCATCAATATTGATATGGGATTCTTCTGCTTTGGTTTCCCATTCCTGGCTTAATTGTGTTTTTATAACCCGAGTGGAAATAGTGAAGTAGAATGTACTACCTTTATCTAGTTCGGTTTCAACCCAAATTTTACCGCCCATTAATTCGCTCAATTCTTTACATATTGCCAGCCCTAAACCAGTACCACCATATTTTCTTGTTATAGAAGAATTAACTTGACTAAAAGCTTTAAATAAACGATTAATTCGATTGCTGGGTATTCCTATTCCGGTATCTTTAACAGCAAACTGAATTTCATAGTTATTTCTTTCATTGCCAATAATTTGACGTTTCCGACTTGTGAGTGAAATTTCTATACTCCCAGTTTCGGTAAATTTGATTGCGTTGCTAAGTAGATTAATTAAAATTTGCCGCAGTCGGCTGATATCCCCGACAATAACTTGTGGAATTTCGGGATTATTATGAAAAATAATTTCTAATTTTTTTTCTTTTGCTTTCGGTAATAACAACGAAATAGCTTCTTCAATACAGCTATTAAAATGGAAAGGTTCTTCCTCAATTTCTAGTTTACCCGATTCAATTTTAGAAAAATCAAGGATATCATTAATAATTTCTAGTAAAGCTTTACCACTATTGCAAATAGTTTCAACAAATTCTTTTTGTTGTGTTGTTAGATCGGTATTTAAAAGTATATCTCCCATACCAATCACTGCTGCAACGGGAGTACGTATTTCATGACTTATCATCGCTAGAAACTCTTGTTTTGCAAGTTCAGCTTGTTTGCGTTCAGTCATGTCTCGAAGAATATAAACATAACCTTGAAAATGTTCTATTTCAGTTTGAACTTTTGAACATGAAAACGCTACCGGTATTACTTTTCCCGTCTTAGTTTGACAAACTGTTTCAGCTTCTTTAACTAAAGGAGTTATGGGGCCAAATAAAGTAGTTTTAATATTTCCTCTTTCTTCTATTTCTGCTTTCCAATTATCAACTTCATTTAAAATATTAGAAATAGGTTTACCATAAATTTCAGCTTCTTCATATTCTAATAAAATTTGTGCTGTACGGTTAATATTTTTGATTTTTCCTGATGCTGTCGTCACTAATAGAGCATCCGCCATTGATGTAATAACTTGGTCAATATATTGTTTGGAAGCGGTAAGAGTACGTAATAAAAGATTGGCTTCGTTCGCACCTTGAACTAAAGATTGTTCAAGAACCATCCGTTCCGTTACATCTTCAACAACAATCAATAGTTGGTTACTATTTTGATTATTGTTGATGTTATTAGCAATGGAAATATCTATATAAATCGGATTTAAAGCTTTTTGAGTTCTAACAACACCTTTTAACTCAAAATTTTCTTGCTTACCCGCTAAAATATCGCTAGCAATCACTTCTATTCCAATTAATTCGGGAAAGCCAATTCGAACATCTTTTCCTACACCTACTTCGTCGGAGTTATCTGCAAGAATATTAATTTTCGGAGATAATTCTAAAATCTGCCAACTTTCGTTAATAATTAAATATTCAATACAACGTAAAGATAATATATTTTTAAATAAATAGTCCATTTTATGAAATCATTGAGTGTGCAAGGGATTGAAAGATTTCATCAACATTTTCTCCAGTTTTAGCCGAACTTGCAAAAGTAGAAACAAAACTTTTGTTATCGTTAAAACTGTAAAGTTGACAATATTTTTCTAGATATTCTGGATCAATTAAATCTGATTTATTCAGAGCGATCGCAGTTTTACCTTTGGGATTAACTTTTAAGAATGCTTGAATGTGTTTTGAAAGATTCTCCAGTGATTCTGGGCGCGTCACGTCACCTACTAGAATTGCTCCTTTGGCTCCTTTAAAGTAACTTGTGGAAACTCCTTTGAATTTTGTACTTCCTTCTATATCCCAAATTAATAGCTGTAGTGAAATTTGTTTCTGCTGCTGTGAATTTGTGACTTCCATCGATTTATGAGAAAGCTTTACACCGACTGTAGACAGATATTTATCGTTAAACTGTCTATCGACAAATCTACGAATCAAGCTTGTTTTACCAACACCAAAATCACCAATTAAACAAATTTTATGTGCGATTTTAGACATAATTAATAATCATATTTGAGGTAAATTAATCATAACTTATGATATTTTTTATTGCATCATCTAGATAAGAAAAATTAGCAAATAAAATCTATAAATCCTTATTTGTATCCGGAATAATTAGTTCTAAAACAACGCAGCGCATTAACCATGAAGGCTGAGTTTCATCAATACCCGGTGGTAAACTAGTTTTACCGATAATCTGCATTCGTGAGGGAGAAATTCCTTGCTTAATCAATGCTTTTTGTATGGATTTAGCTCGTTGCAGCGCTAATTTTTGAGTGGCAAAACCCTCATTATTTGAATAGCTATAACCGATAATTTTGATTTTCTTCATCGGATGCTGATTTAAAAAATGTTGTACCTCTATTATTTTATTTACTAAGTCTTTAGGCGCTAAATTTGCTGATTGATGTTTAAAATAAAATTTAACCGGAATGTAAAAAGGTTTTACCTCAACTGCGCTCGATACCTTTTGGACACCGGGAATTTTTTCAAATGCTTGTGTAATTATTTGAGCATCTGCAATTCTGCTGACACTACCAAAAACCACAACTTTTCTATTGCTGTAATCGGCTGAAATTGCGGTACCATTTATTTGATTTAAAATTGCGGTGACTCGTTTTATTTCTGCTTTCGCTAATACTGGAGATGCTGGTACTTCAACTGAAATAATTTGATTATCAATTTTCCAATTAGGAACTGTGGAAGAAACTATTTGTTTTGCTCTATTTTTTAAAAAAGTATTGGGTACTCTTCCTTTGAGTTTGAGTTTATCTCCATCTGCTTTAACATCAATACGATAAACTGATAATTCTGGAGCAGAAGCCAAAGCTAACGCTGTTTTATTTTCAACCGAACGAATTTGACTGCTGTTATATTGCCAAATACCAAGAGGAATAAAAATTATCCCTAAAATTGATAGACTTATTATCAATAAAGATGATATTGGACTCTGCTTTTCTTCTTTCTGATGCTTAAAATCAGTTAAACTTTCTAAAAGCGTATTTATCTCATTTGGAATTGTCTCTAAATCCCCTTCAAACTGTTCTATAGACTTACCGTTGTTGGTAATAATTTGACTGAGGACTTCCCGCATCCGAGCAATAAATTTATTCGGGGTTTTTCCTTTGACAATAATTGCTAAGTAACAGTATCCTGCAACTTCCAAAATTATCTTGAAATTACCGTAATCAATTTCATCGAGTTCCGAAACATTACCCGACTGAATCATACAATCATTCGCAAAGCTGCGAATAGCAGTTAGCATTCCTGCTATCATATCTGATTCTAATCGTTCTGAATCCGAAGGTTGAATATCGCAAATCACTAAACCCGATGCTTTATGAATTAAAAAGATAGCTTGAGGAGTAAAAGATATCGACTCTTTTACAATTAGCTCTGCCTCCGAAACACCTTGTAATTTAGCCCTAATCTTGCGTTTAACCCCTTCAAAACTTAGAGTGTTTTCAACTTGTTCGTTAATTGCTTGGATAGTTTCTCCCATATATTTGGAAATTGTATTACCAATTACGGGGTAAAGAGCATCGACGATTTTATCTTTTTCTAGTTCAATTTGTTTTTGAATTGCCTCTCCCATCACTGGGGCAATTGCTTCAGCAACTTCCTCTGTATTTACAGCGATTTGTTCGGCGATGGCTACAGGAATAGCAGCAGCTAAAGCCGTGCCCATGCTTTCTCTATTTTGCTCAACTCTACGATGGATGGCATTATCAATGATTGGGGTAACCGCTTCTACAACTTCTTCTTTTGATTCGGAAATTTTGCGCTTTAAAAGTTCGGCAATTTGCGGTAAAAGCAAGTTTATTAATTCATCGGAATCGTAAAGTTGATGGTTAAGATTTTTTAAATTTTGTTTGATTCCTTCTAAGTCATCTCCTACTAAGATATTCTGCAACTTTTGGAAGGCAGTAACTGTTTCTTCTGAGTTATACCGATCTAATTTATTTAAAATTTCTGAATTTTTTTTTATAGGTGAAATTTCAACATCAATTTCCCCCGCTATTTCTTGGTAGCTTGTTGATTGAGTTTGAGGAAAATCTAATTCGGCTTCTAAATAAATAGTATTAGAAGAACTAGAAAATTTATTTTCGGTAACAAAATATTCCTCATCGTCACCGATATCAATAGGCGAAACAATATATGAATTACGCATTTTATCCCAATTCCAAGAATTTAGAGACTGATTTTTGGCATTGCAATCATCAGCCTGAGATTCTTCTTGCCCGAATGGTGTTTGAGTAACTTTTTTAGATGATTCGACAATTGATAAATCAGCCAGCAAATTCACAAAATTCTCAAGCTGTGCGATTTCTTCTTGATTCAAATTAGCAGATTCAGACATTTCATCATCATCGAGTTACAGCGAGTAGTCACTACTTAAGAGTAGGAATTAAGAGTGATGAAAAAATGATGATGTATTTCTTACTTGTACTCTTTCTTCCCATCCTCTTATCCCACATCTTCCGATTAAGAAGTTACTTCGGAAGCACCATTACTTGAACCGTTGGAATTGGAGTTAGCTAATAATTCAGAGAGTTTTCTGTCTCCCTGCCCGAGTATTTTGACGGAATGATTTTCGCGACTTTCATCTCCTGCTTCACGGAGCATAGGAATGAATTCTTTATCTTTGAGTCGCATTCCTAAAGCGAATAATGTCTCAGCCATATCGTCTTTAGAAACTTTGGCTTGTCTTAAATTAGAAAAACGCTGCTCAATTTCTTCTAACACTAAATCCCGTAAAGCCAAAACTTCTTCTTCTAGTTGAACTCTTGTTTGAGAAACATCTTCGCGGATTGATTTGGTTTGAGCATCTAATTCTTCATCTAGTGATTGTACGGAATTAGAAAATTTTCTATTCAGTCTATCTACTGAAAGACGTAAATCAGCAGCTTCTTCTTCGTTGTTGAGGTTAAATAATTTCAGCTTTTTCTCTAAATTATCAAATCCTGCTTTTAATTCTGCCGTAAAACTAACTTTTAGTTGCTCTACATGGGAGCGCATCTCCTGTTGTAATAGCGAAATCTCTGATTCTAATTTGCCAAATCTGGTTTCATATTCTCTTATCTGTGCCCCAAAAATGATGTCGCGGATTTGATCTATATTACCAAGACGCTCGCGCACTTCTTCTCTAAGCATTTGAGTCATTGTACTTATTCCTTTCTGGTAGATATACCGATCATTAAAGTTATTTGTCAAACTTCGAGCAGCCCATAACTTTCAGTTTGAAAGCTTAAACTAATAGAAATCTGTGTCACAAACTTATTATTCCCACTTACAGCAGCTTTCTATCAGGAGATCGAAATATTTTTGTTTCTTTGGGTTGAATGATCTACGTCAGCGATGTCACGCTATTGTCACATTTATTTATTAGTGTTATTAATGTGAATACTTAGCATGTTCTGCAAATGCTATTTATATTTTTATTCGATAATAGGATTTTTCATTATCCTTAAGTGAAAAAATATTTTCTTCTAACATCTACTATCTGTCTTTTTTTTATAAGAAAGTTATCATGGTGCATACAGAGTTCGTAGCATATCAAGATTTGATTGAGAAATTTCAAAAATGTGCAACAAATCAGTACAGCGGCAAATTAGAAATTTATTCTTATAAAGATAAATGGAGCTTGTACTATAGATTTGGGCGAATTATTTGGGCAACAGGGGGAATTCATCCATTTAGACGTTGGCGTAGAAAAATCAGTCAATATTGTCCCCAAATCAAAATTGATGAAATTAAGTTAGATCCAATTCAATTGAAAAATGAACTTTGGGATTATCAATTATTAACTATTTTATATAAAGACAAAAAAGCTGATAGAAAACAAATAGAATCTGTTGCAAAAAGTCTGATATCAGAAGTATTATTTGATATAGCACAGCAGGCAACTTTTGAATATGTAACTTGCACTGCTAATCCAAAAGTTATTTTAGATGTATCTCTCACCTTCATGAATACAGATTTTTTTATCAAACGCATGGAGACTGAATGGAATGCTTGGTCATCTGCGGGATTAGCACATTTTACTCCTCATTTATCGCCAGCATTATTACAACCCAAAGAAATTCAAAAACTCGTAACTCCGATTGTTTACCAAAACTTTGTTAACTTCATTAACGGTAAATATACTTTACAAGATTTAGCACTAAAACTTAATTTTAATATAGTAAAAATATCCTCTGATTTATTGCCTTTTATTCATAGAGGATTGATCCAAATGTCGAATTTACCTGACTTACCTTTAGCAGTTAAAGAAGTTAAAGAATTTGAACAAGTTAAGCAAGTTAAACAAGTTAAACAAGTTAAACAAGTTAAACATTATATCCCATCTCCTTGTGAGGACAAATTAGAAACTCCGCTTATTACCTGTATTGATGATAGTTTACAAATATGCCAAACCTTAGAGCATATTATTACTTTACACAATATGAGGTTTGTGCCAATTCAAAATGCCATCAAAGCTTTGCCAATCTTAATTGAGAACAAACCAGATTTAATACTTTTAGATTTAATCATGCCAGTGGTAAATGGATACGAAGTTTGTGCCCAAATAAGAAGGGTTAATCAACTTGCCGATGTACCAGTAATTATATTAACTGGTAGTGATGGGCTTTTTGATAAATTTCGCGCCAAGGTGGCTGGCTCGACTGACTTCATGAGCAAACCGATAGTAGCTGAAAAGCTTTTAGCAATGATAAATAAGCATTTAGATAGTAAAGTTACTCACATGCAACAGCAAACTCCTTCTGACAAAAGGCGCAAACCGGAATTTGCCATGTAAAGGTTGATTTTCTACTTCTTAGGGAGATCCAAAAAATAAATTATCCCACCGTTTAACAAATATTCCGGACAAAACCCAGACGTATAATGGTGTTGCCCTATCGGGCAACACCGACGGTGGGATAATTTATTACTTGTAAGTGCCTTAGTAAAGATATCCTTCGGAATGCTTCATTCCGCTTCGCTCCACTCGCTGCGGACATACCTTGAATTTTTTTACGCCGACTTACTTCTCATTCTTCTAAAAGATGACGCAAACGATACATAAATGATGAAATGTTACAGGGAATATTAATATAATCTAAACATCCCAAGCTCAGAGCTTTTTCCACTTCGCTTGTAGTTGTAGATAGCCACACAACTTTAGAGTCTTGAATAACTTTATTTTCTTTAAACTGTTTAAGAATTTCTAATCCATCTGAATCTGGTAAATTGTCTTCTAGCAAAATAACTTTTCCACGTAGCGAGGAACTGCTTTTTGCGAATATCTCTAATGCTGATTTTCCGTCTTTTAACCAATGAGCGTGATAGCTTCTGGTTAATAGTGCATCCATAATCGAGCGAGCAAATTCTGAATCTTGGTGTAGCAAAATTACATCTTTATGCAGAGGCAATTGAGAAGATTGAAGCGGCTTCCAGTTAGAAGGTAAAATACGATTTCCACCCATATCTATTGCTTTTTCTATTGTGTCATCAGCACTTTGATAAAGCGTTTGGATGTCAGTTCCATCTTCAGGGAACTGAGTAACACCAGCGCTGAAAGTTATGGGACAAGATTCTTGAAAAAATTCAAATTCTGTTGCACGGAAGATTTCTAATATTTCTGCTAACCATTCGACTCCATAACCACGATTGATACCGTACATACCAACTAAAAACTCTCCACCATTCCAAGAAGATACAATATCTTCTGTTCGTAATTCTTTTTTTAATAAAGAAGCTAAATGGCGTACAATTTTATCGCCAAATCCATATCCGTAGTTACGGTTAACTTGCTGTAGGTTATCTATTTTAAGTGTTGATAAGCAAAAATACTGCTGGTATTGTTTTGCTAAATGTAACAACCTTTCTAAATCTTGGGTAGCACGTTGGCGATTTGGTAAGCCAGTTAAGGGATAAATCTCTGCTTGTTCTCTTAGTAAACGATTACGTTCTAAACGGTTGAAAACACGTGTAATTAGTTCGGGAGCAATAACTGGCTTATGAATAAAATCATCTGCACCTGCCGAAAATACCTGTTGAATCGTTTCAGTATCTCGCTGCCCGGTAAGAAATATTATTGGTAGCCAAGCCCATCGGGAATCATTGCGTAATAGTTGACATAATTCAATCCCGTCAACATTAGGGATTTGCACGTCTAATATGAGTAAATCTGGCTTTACAGATTCGAGACGATGCCAAAATTGCAAAGAATCATTAAGAATATCAACTGTTATTCCCCAAGGTTCAAGTAATGTTCGCACAAAACGTAGAATCATGCGATCGTCATCAACCACCATTACTTTAGCTTCGATTTTCTTCGCAGGTTTTAAGGTTTGAGTAATTACTTCCACAAGGCGATTTGAACAAATAGGCTTGTGAAAAAAGCCTTGACTTTTACGACGAGCAAGTGCAATTCTATCTGCTGATAATTCTTCAGAAGTAAACACAAGTAAGGGAATCAATGGTTGCTCTTGTGAAATTTTCTCTATAAAAGTGAATTCTTCTTTTCTTTTATCAACAGATATATTGAGCAAAATAATATCTGGACGAATTCTTTGTAGCGACTCTGTTGCCAGTTTTGGATTAGGTGCGATCCCCGTTTGCCATCCTTGTTTAGTTGCTAATTCTACTAAAATATCAATAAATTCTTTATCTTTATCTACGATTAATAAACGAATTGGTGATTTATCCGATTCAATTGCATTTTGTGAAGTTTGTATTTGCTTGTTTTGAACAAGAATTTTTTGATTTTGCTTGTCAGTTTTCTCGGAAGTCAAAGAGACAACAGACTCCAGCAGTTTCTTATTTAACAGGAAATTACTATTTGCTGAAGATATTTCCCCAAAAGCAGGATTCAAACGATACCCCACTCCAAAAACCGTTTCAATTAAATCCGGGGCTTTAGCAGCTTTTAGCTTTTGTCGCAATCTTTTAATTAAAGTTCTGATTGCATCTCGGGTTGGCGGTTCATCTTCAAAAGTCCATAGCTGATTTAAAATACTGTTCTGGCTGTATATTTTCTGTGCATCTTGCATGAACAGTTCTAACAGAGAATATTCTTTCCTCGTCAAATTTAAAGCAACATCAGCATATTTAACCTCTCCAGTTTTAGGTTCCAAACTAAGTTTTCCCCACTCTAATACTGTCGATACCGTTGATTGCTTTCGACGCAGCAAAGCTCGAATTCTAGCCGTTAGCTCTGGTAAAGGTACTGACTTAACTACATAATCATCAGCGCCAGCATCCAAACCTTTGATTTTATCTTCACTAGTAGCTCTTGAAGTTAAAAACATCACTAAAAGCTGCAACCCTTTTGCACGTAAGCGACTGCAAAAAGTAATCCCATCAAGCTTTGGCAGCATTATATCCAGCACAATCAAATCATATTCCTGTGCTTCAAAAAATTCCCAACCCTCTTGCCCATCTACAGCAGCATCCACAAAGTATCGATGCTTAGTTAAATTCGCTTTGAGTTTTTTTGTAAATTGCTCATCACTATTTACAAGCAAAATTTTCATTGCCAAAGAAACAGGCTTTTGTAACAAATTTTAGCCTTGGTCAGTATAGCCTAAGTGAATTGGAAATAGTTATAGGGCATTGGGTATTGGACATTGGGCATTGGTAATTCTTAACTGCTTATTTTATATTGCATCTACCAAAGGAAAGAGTTTAGCTGAAAAACGCTGTTGTAAAATAAACATAGATGTATATGGGGGACTAGTTTACTAGTCATAGATGCCTATAGAAACTATTTTTGGTAATCTCCAAGGTCTGAAACACAGTCAGCAAAAGCAACTACAGCGACTGTATCACCAGCGCATACCGGGCGATAGTTTTACAACTCCGGAATTCGCTCAGCGCTTGGCGGCAATTAGTAGTGAAATAAATCAGCCAGTGTGTGCCTATCTCAACCGTCGCGGACAAGTTATTCGGGTTGGGGTAGGCACTCCACGTAAGACCCAAATACCGCTGAGTGAACTACCACGTTACGGTGCGGAACGACTTAGCGGTATTCGATGTATTGCAACTCAACTAAAGCCAGAATACCCTTCTGACGGTGCTTTGACTGCAATGGCGCTACAAAGATTAGATGCTTTGGTTGTACTTAATATTACAAGTACCGGCTTTCAACGTCGGGGTGGTGGAGCCACTGGGTATGTTAAGGAAGCTTATCTAGCACACTTAGCACCCCAAGATGCTCGTAGCGTAATTGCAAGCCAGAATCCTCAATTAGAAACTAGCGATTATTCTTCTCCTAGTTGGAGTGTTTCGCCACCAATGAGTCTGGATGCCTTGAGCAAACAAGACTTTTTGGACTTAGTAGAAGGGCTTGAAGAAGAATTTCAACGGGAATTTGTTGGTAAGGAAGTTGATAGCGATGGAGATAGAGTTGTTATTGTCGGAGTTGTAACCCAAAAAGACACTCCTAAACAGTTCCAAGATACTTTAAAAGAATTGGGGCGCTTAGTCGATACTGCTGGGGGAGAGGTTTTGCAGATGATGCGACAAAAGCGATCGCGAATTCATCCCCAAACAGTAGTTGGTGAAGGAAAAGTACAAGAGATTGCTTTAAGCGTTCAAACATTAGGAGCAAATCTTGTAGTTTTTGACCGCGACTTATCGCCAGCCCAGGTTCGTAACTTAGAAGCTCAAGTAGGGGTTCGGGTAGTCGATCGTACTGAAGTCATTTTAGACATTTTTGCTCAGCGTGCCCGTTCCGGTGCCGGTAAGCTGCAAGTAGAACTGGCGCAATTGGAATATATGTTACCGCGACTAACTGGTAGAGGTCAGGCAATGTCGCGACTTGGAGGTGGTATCGGTACGAGAGGTCCCGGTGAAACTAAACTAGAAACCGAACGTCGTGCTATTTCTCGACGCATTACTCGCTTACAAAAAGAAGTCAATCAGTTACAAGCCCATCGAGAAAGATTAAGACAACGTCGGCAACATAGAGAAGTACCTACTATTGCCATTGTCGGTTATACCAATGCAGGTAAATCTACTTTACTTAATGCTGTAACAAATGCTTCTGTTTATACCGCAGACCAGTTGTTTGCAACTCTAGACCCTACAACGCGACGCTTGGTAGTTCCCCATGCTGTCACAAACGAAGCTCAAGAAGTTCTAGTGACAGATACAGTAGGATTTATACACGAATTACCAGAAGCTTTAATGGATGCCTTTCGAGCCACTTTGGAAGAAGTGACCGAAGCTGATGCGTTAGTGCATCTAGTCGATTTATCTCATCCTGCTTGGCTAAGTCATATACGTTCTGTCAGAGATATATTAGCGCAAATGCCTGTAACGCCCGGTCCTGGACTGGTGGTTTTCAACAAAATTGATCGAGCTAATAGCGAAACTTTAGCTTTAGCTAGAGAAGAATATCCAATGGCTGTGTTTATTTCTGCATATGAGCGTCTTGGCTTAGAAACTTTGAGAGAACGTTTAGCTCAGTTAATACAATACGCTACTGCATCTGGATAAGCAATTTATGCTCAACTTTAAATAAATGTAAACTCCTGGAAAATCCATCTTCAGGAGTCATTTTGTGTTTGGCTATCGTAATCGTAAAGATATTTTAAGTATTTTAGGCTTCAAAATCTTCTTAACACCGATTTTTTTGCACTATTACCTGTTATTACCAATGTAATGTTCCTCGGTAAACACTAGGTATTTTTTTTGTATTTATGATATATATCAGTATCAATACTGATGTATACCGTAATTAAACTGAAATATTATTAAGTTGTTACGCACCTGGATTACAGCCAACACAATCACTGTGGTTTGTGCTTTTCATGAGTCTATTATTGCTCCTGATAGTGGACTCATTAGCACCTACCCCGTGAATAAATTTGTAATTAAGTCTTAATTAACACTCGTCACTAAATAATAGCTAGTGTTATTTCAGACATTTAATGCAAATAAAAAAATTTATATGTATCAAAGTTTTATTTAGTTACTTATCCGTCATTCATAGCTAAATATAACGTTCTAAAATGAAGAATTGCTAAGTTAACGAGAGGACGTTATGGCTGTCAAAGTAGAAATTTACACTTGGAGTACCTGCCCGTTTTGTATACGCGCTAAAAGTTTATTGACGAAGAAGGGGGTTGATTTCATCGAATACAGTATTGATGGTGATGAAGAAGCGCGAGACAAGATGGCTCACAGAGGGGATGGACGACGTTCTGTGCCGCAAATTTTCATCAACGATCTCCATGTTGGTGGTTGCGATGAAATTTACGGTTTAGAGTCTCAAGGTAAATTGGAAGAACTATTAGCTTGATAAAGAGAATACCCCTGATAGTTTAGAAATTGCTTGATACTCAATCCCACCCCGTTTCAAAGGGTGGGTTTTCTAATGTAGAGATGTTTATTGCTTCTGCTTATCTTATTGTTCAAGCTTGCTTTAAGGGAGATCCAAGAAATAAAATGTCCCACCGTTTTACAAATATTCCGGTTAAAACCTAGATATACTGGGGTGTCGCCTTTGGGGCGACACCGACGGTGGTGAAGCAGCGCAGTCTTGGGGGTTTCCCCCCGAAGTTTGGGGGAAGAACATCTTCCCCCCAACTTCTCTCCCCCAACTTCTCTCCCCCAACTTCTCTCCACTCGCTGTTGCTGTTAGCGAAGCGTCTCCCGGAGGGAGATACCCGAAGGGGACATTTTATTATCTGTAAGTGTCTAATCTACAAGGTAAAGTGAAACGGTATTACACAAAGGAGGGATAATTTTAGATGAATCACCATTTTTTTGAAGGGTAAATCGAGGCAATCCCGTGAAACTGGCTTTTATTATCGATCCCATCCAGAATTTAGACCCATGTCATGATACTAGTGTTGCCATAATGGAAGCAGCATGTATTTTGGGACATGAAGTTTGGATAACTCAAACAGGGGAGTTAAGTGTCGTAGATAGTAATGCTTGGGCACATCTCCAACGAGTAGAAATCATTCCGGTTGAGTTAACTGATGCAGGCTACAAAGCTGCCAATCCTTGGTATAAATTAAGCGAAAAAACTAATTGCAGCTTGGAAGATATGGATGCCGTGTTTATGCGGACAGATCCACCAGTCAATGACATTTATCTTTACGCTACTTATATTTTGGACTATATCGACCAAACTAAAACTTTGGTTGTTAATACTCCTAAAGGTATCCGAGATGCTAACGAAAAAATGTATGCACTCCAGTTTACCCAAGCTATTCCAGAAACTATTGTTAGTGCCAATAAAAATTTAATTAAACAGTTTGTAGAAGATAAAGGAGCTGCAGTTCTCAAACCACTTGGAAACAAGGCAGGAGAAGGAATTTTATTTTTAGAGAAGGGCGATCGCAATTTTAATTCGATAGTGGAACTTAGTACTCTACGAGGAAAAGTACCAATAATGCTACAAACCTTTTTACCGGAAGCTAAGCAGGGAGACAAACGAATTATCATCATCGACGGCGAACCGGTAGGAGCCCTTAACCGTCTTTCTGCTCCTGGAGAATTCCGTAACAATATGGCTGCTGGGGGTACGGTTGCCAAGACTGAAATTACTTCTAGAGAACTGGAAATCTGTACTCAATTAGCTTCCACCCTCAAAAAAGACGGCTTAATTTTCGTAGGTATTGATGTAATTGGCGGGTATCTGACTGAAGTCAACGTTACTAGCCCTACGGGTATTCGCGAAATTGATCGGTTTAGCAATACAAACTTGGGCAAAAAGTTTATTCAGTGGGTAGAAGAAGCCGTAAAAAATTTGATGCAATAAATAAATTAGCGTCTAAAGTTCCTTATTAGCGGTGTAACACCCTGGAAAAAAGGTGAAATAAAAAGCCAAATCAAAAACCATTAAAAAATTAACAGAACCGATTGCAAAACCTAAAGATTCTTTCGCAAAATTTAGACATAGCAGGATTTATCGCCAACTATGAGTGCAGCGATTGAAACTTTTCTTGTTTAAACTAGTTTTTTTGCGGATCTCCCTAACAGATATATGGTGGGATTTGGGCAGGCAATGAATTTCAAGAAGACTATTAGCCCCCGTTTTCCGATACCTATACTGCTATTTAGTTATTGGGATTACGGCGTTTTTGCAAAAATGGAGGAATCTCCAATCCGGGTTTTTGTTTTGGTTCGGCTTGGGGTTGTTTGGGAGAATTAGCGCCTGTTGATGATGGTTGTGGCATCTGTCGCCGTTGCTGTTGCTGTTGCTGTTGTGTTTGGGGAGTAACTACTCGATTGTTAGGAGTTGCACTTTGCTGTTGCCTTTCTTGAATTTCACCAGTAAAGCCGGTAGCAATTACGGTAATTCTCACTTCCCCTTCAAGCCTATCGTCAATCACCGCCCCAAAAATAATATTGGCATTGGGATCTACAACTTCATAAATTGCCTCTGCGGCTGCATTAACTTCATGTAAAGTCAAATCGCTACCACCAGTGATGTTGAATACAACACCCCTGGCTCCTTCAATAGAACATTCTAGTAAAGGCGAAGAAATTGCAGCGATTGCGGCTTCCCGAGAACGGGACTTGCCAGAACCAATACCAATTCCCATCAAAGCAGAACCTGCATCTGCCATCACGGCTCGCACGTCGGCAAAGTCAACGTTGACTAAACCGGGAATTGTAATGATATCGGATATGCCTTGTACACCTTGGCGCAATACATCGTCTGCATAACGAAAAGCTTCTTGTACGGGTGTTTGCTCGGGAATCACTTCCAAAAGCTTATTATTGGGAATAATGATTAAGGTATCTACCCGGCTTTTCAAAGCTTCAACACCTTGCTCTGCTTGAGTAGTCCGACGGCGACCTTCAAATACGAACGGACGAGTAACTACACCGACTGTTAAGGCACCCATTTCTTTAGCGACTTCAGCAACAACCGATGCTGCACCCGTACCAGTACCGCCTCCCATACCAGCAGTAATAAATACTAAATCGGCTCCTTCTAAAGCCGTAGCAATTTCATCTCTGGACTCTTCTGCTGCTTTTTGACCGATAGCAGGATTGCCACCCGCTCCTAAACCGCGCGTTAGCTTTTGACCGATTTGCAAGCGACAAGGAGCTGCAGCCATCGTTAAAGCTTGAGCATCGGTGTTAATTGACCAAAATTCTACTCCACTCAAATCAGAAGCAATCATGCGGTTGACGGCATTTCCACCACCACCACCTACACCAATTACTTTAATATTGGCGACTCTGCCAGGAATAATATCCCCAACAGGATTTTCATCGGGAGAATGGTTATTATCGCCATTTTGACCCAAACTTAGCCCAGAATGACCAAAAGGGTTATTGGTGCTAATTCCTGCTAGGGAGATTCCTTGCTGTCCGGGAGACTGGGAGTTTTTATAGGTAAGCCCTTGGTTATTATCATGTGTCATTGGATTTACGTGCATTCAGATAAACGACTTTTAGGGGTGACAATTTCCGCAAATAGGTTCTATATCGGGGTGCGATCTACCCGCTCGCGTCAACTCCAGATAAACACTCTTGTGGGATTTGCCGTTCCCGAATGTTATTACTGTGTTCTCATATTCTCCAATCAGGCACAGGATTGAGAGCGCGAAGCGTATTTTAATTGGCAATCGCCAATATTGTGCGACCGACAACTAATTCTAAAGAAGTATACTTAATATTTACTTAAAGAAAGAACTGCATAAGTCAAAGCTGACTTTACAATATGTACTTGTTATTAGCTTCATATATGCTTGATTGCTCCTCCTTGTTATTTTTAATGGATATTGGTCATCAATTTTACAACTAATAGTGTTTGTTTTTGTTTGTTTGTAGCCATAAATACTGGTTTATGTTTAGAAACACTGAAATTAATCAAACAAGTAAAACACTGACCTAAGTGTATAGATGATGGGGTAACATTGCTTTTATCAAAAAGTATTGCAAGTTATGAGAACATAAATTATCTTCATGTAAAATAAATTTTCAACTCCTAACTTTACTTTCTTTTTGTATAACTGCTTGCATAGGCGAGGATGGCGCGTCCGTTCCCCGTTAACGGTAAATCCTACAAACGATTGCAGGCTCTTTAAGGAACGCCTATTTCTGGCTGGGAACGTCATCATCTGCTAATTGTCTTACATCTTGCACCCTTGAACTTAAGCCTAACTACAACATCAAAAGAGTTTATACTCCCCAAGGGAAGGTTTTTGATTATTTTTTGAAAGAATACGATGAATCCAAAGCCATCTCAATTGTGGTATTGGTCGCTCCTAAAACAACAATCATTAATATATATTTATCAGCATAAATCTTATTAATAAACCAGGAGTATTTTATACATTCGCGTCCAATAGTTGTTTTTTAATTATTTTGAGAATTAATTCGTACCTTTTTATGGTTCATTTGTACCAAAATACTTTCAGTATTAGATAAATCTATAAACTCAATTTGATTCATATTTACTCGTGCTGGTAAACGTCGGATTTTTGCTAATAGTTTAATCTTTTCAGATAACTTAGATGCGGGATTTCCAATATGCACCAAACCTAATTCTGTTTTTAAAATTATATTATCTGGGTCTCGGCAATCAACTTGCATGACAGGAACCGAACTTTTGCTTACTGCTTGATAAAGCTGTTTCCAAAAAGGACGGCACTGTTGCAATTCACCAACTAGTTTGAGTAGTGGTAATTCATCTTCTCTAATTGATTTATAGTTTTCTAAGGGCATCCAACTACCATCTATGTCTACTAATCCGCGGATTGATTTTTCAGCATTAGAATTAATACTGCTAGGAGCTTGAGTAATTGCGACTGGGATAATTTCAGATACCTCAACTTTTAATCCCGGTGGAAACAACCTGCGAGTTACAGATGCTCCTGTAATCCCTGGTTGCTGCTTTAAAGATGCGCTCAAACGACTTGGTTCAACCCGCCACAAAGACTTGGGATAAGATAATTTGATTTTTGACTGTATCGCTTCATCAGAAAGCAGATGATTTCCGGAAACAGTAATATCTTTTTGGCTTTTGAGTACCCATATTGGTTGAATCAAAAACCACAGCAAACCAACTGCTAGCCCTGTAATGGCGAAGCTACGCCAAATCGCACTAATAATTTGTATTTGTCTGTTACGGCGTAGTTTTTCCCGACGTACTTCTAAGTCTGTGGAGGAAACTGATAATATCTCCGGCATTTAAACCTCTTCGTGCAAGATTTGAGTTGAAGTTGTTGAATGAAGATGAATAAATTCGTTGAAGTCAAAATTTTTTGAATATTTCTCCCAAAGTTTTTCAAAAATATTCGCTTATAACAAAAGCATGACAGTAAATAGTACATAAAAACTATTAAATTGACTGTCATACCTTTACTAGTAATCAATTGGTCTGTTTTAGGCATTGCTTATAGTAAGCAATAACACTATATTTATAAGTTTTCTTTAGATTTTTTTTTTACGACCGGACAATTTATATTTTGGTTATAGCTAATGTAGTCTTTTTACTCTAGAGCGACATTAATTTTCAAGTCAAAGGGCTACAAATAATACGAAAATATGATGGCAAAATTATCAGTATACGACCCGAAGCATTCACAGCTAAAGTCATATCCTTTTTTTTGACAATTAAATTATTGTTC
Source organism: Cyanobacteria bacterium J06633_8 (assembly GCA_039820645.1). GTDB lineage: Bacteria > Cyanobacteriota > Cyanobacteriia > Cyanobacteriales > Nostocaceae > Rivularia. The sequence continues at coordinate 22,545 of JBCBPQ010000058.1, forward strand.
GATAATTAAATCCCACATTATACACGGCTAAGCTTTACTGTATCGAAGACTAACATTAACTTATTTCTTTTTAAAACGAAATAGTATATATACTCAAAGTAGCTTGACGTTTATCTTTAAAAATGATATGCATGATTTGCTACAATTAATACTTAAGTGCAAAACAAAATTTTGTATCAAGCATCTTTTTATACGAATAGTAACGAGGCAGTTTGATACAAAAGAGTTATAGTTGAAGCCACGTATTTTTGTCAAAAGCTTGCCGATATCGGTATAACAACACAAATACGTCTTCTTCAGCATCAGGGAAAAATAATTGACCAGAGCTTCTGATTTGCTTGAAACCCAAGCAAAACAAGTACTGACAGTGCTTGAGTAAATGGTTAATACTTATATGAACTGCATCTACATGAAAACTAAACTAAATTTGTCAAGGTTTTTTAAAGCCTGTAATCCAAGTAGGACTCTGGTTATAGGCGATGATTCCGATAGAAAGTACTACATAGATTTTTCCGAAGTACGGGGTTGCAAAATAGTAGAAGAACTACAGCGAACAATTGTCCGTATTTCTCCCGATGAGCCTACCTGTCAATTATTTACGGGACATATTGGCTGCGGTAAGTCAACTGAGCTACAGCGTCTCAAAGCAGAATTAGAACAATCCGGATTTCATGTAGTTTATTTTGAGTCCAGCCAGGATTTGGACATGGCGGATATAGATGTCAGCGATATTTTATTGAGTGTAGCCCGCCAAGTTAGCGCCAGTTTAGAAGAAATTAACATTAAGTTAAAGCCTGGTTATTTTAGTAATTTATTCAAAGAAATAGGGGATTTTCTGCAAACTCCCATAGATATTTCCGCAGAAGCAGAATTTTCTCTAGGTATTGCAAAAATCAGTGCTAAAGCCAAAGATAGTCCCCAATTGCGCTCTCAGCTTAGACAATATCTTGAACCTCGTACCAACAGCATTTTGCATGCGATTAATGAAGAGGTGTTGGACAAAGCTACCAAACAGCTGCAGATGAGGGGACAAAAAGGACTAGTTGTGATTATTGACAACTTGGATAGAGTTGATATGCGCCCGATGCCATCAGGGCGATCGCAACCGGAATATTTGTTTATTGACAGGGGCGAACAGTTGCGTCGGCTTAAATGTCATGTGGTTTATACAATTCCATTGGCGTTGATTTTTTCTGGTGAATACGAAACGTTGAAAAATCGTTTGGGTGGTGGTATTGCGCCTAAAGTGCTGCCGATGGTGTTGGTACGTCAAAGGGATGGTGACGACTGCAAACCGGGAATGACTCTTTTACGTCAGTTGGTGTTAGCCAGAGCATTTCCAGAAGCTGCACCGGATATTAGATTGAGATTGATTAATGAAATATTCGATAGTTCGGAAACTTTAGACCGTTTGTGTAGAGTCAGTGGCGGTCATATTCGTAATTTATTGGGATTGCTTTACAGTTGTTTGCAACGGCAAGATCCTCCCTTCGAGCGTTCTTGTTTAGAAGCAGTCATCAAAGATTATCGCGATGATTTACTTTTAGCTATCGACGATGAAGAATGGCAATTGCTTTATGAAGTTGTCAATCAGCAAACTGTTAAAGGTGAATCTGAATATCAGAGATTGCTACGAAGTATGTTTGTTTTTGAATATCGAGACGTTAAGGGACGCTGGTTCGGTATTAGTCCGGCACTATCGGAAACTGAAAAAGTCCTCAGTTGGGAAAATGCTGAATACAAAATTCCAGCAACTTTTTCTTGATGCTAATATTGCTGATTAAATATTAGTTATTTGCGTAAAAGCTTGTATTTAACCTTTGACGTTAATTCAAAAAGTGATAAAGAGAAGCTTTTATACGCTTTAAAGTAGAATTTTTAAGTAATTTGGTCGGAAAAAGAATCAACAAACAATAAATTAAAAATCTTATCTACTATTTATTGTTTAAAATTTTTGATTGGAAATATTAATTATTCTAATTAGTCAAATTTGGCTAAGAGGATGTTTGGGAAGTCATAAATACAACCACAAATTTTTAGATCCCCCATTATCCACGCCACTTGCACATGAGCGGAAGGTGCTTTACTTGGCTCCCCTTAAAAAAGGGGGACTTTTACCCCCCTTTTATAAGGGGGGAAGGGGGGATAAACCGATAATGTTGGCTAAAAACGATACTTTTTAAACATCCTCTAAGAAAAATATTTCTCTGGTGAACTCAGCCGCATTCTTCCGGGTGAAGACAAGCAAACTTAAATTTTACAAAGCATCATCGGATTCTCTATTGGATTATTAGATTAAAGCAAGCTGCATATTTTAATCGCTGCTGTAATCCGACAAGTTGTAAATTTCAAATCGAATTGTTCCTCGGCTGTAACCCAAGGGTTTGTAAAAAACCTCACGCCATTTTTTTTGGTTCTATCTCGTGACACAACCTCAAATACAAATTTTGCACCTATGAGCGAAAATACAAATCTTACGGATATCGCTATTTCTAATCAGCATTCTCTGAAAAGATTAATCCGGGCAATTGCATTATCAAGAGGTCAATTTTCTCTGATTCTTGTACGGTGTAATTACACGGAGCTGTGCAAGCAAGTATTAGACAATATTCGCTCGCAAACCCAAGATGTAAATTTGCGAGAGGTATTCCTATCTCCATCAATCACGGCTTTACACAGCACCATAGTCTCGGAACTATTTTTAGATATACCTGCCGTAAAGACAGATTGTTTACCTACAGCAGTAATGGTATTTGGGTTGGAGTCAGTAACTAACTTAGAAGATTTACTCACCGGTATTAATCAAGCACGAGATATATATGCTGATACTTTTTCTTTTCCCATAGTTTTGTGGCTTAAAGATGAAGTTGGAACATCACTGTCAAGATTTGCCCCGGATTTCAAAAGTTGGGCAGCAACGACAATTAAATTTGAAATGGCTGCTCCCGATTTAGTCACTCTCATCGAGCAGCAAACACAAGCTTTGTTTGACAAAGTTATAGATGCAGGAGCGCAAAAGTTTTTATCAAATGCTGCTTTACTTTTAGATCCCAAATCGCAGCAGCGTCGAGAAATTGAATCTGCTCGTAACGATTTGTTTCGGCTTTATGACATAAAGTTAGAACCGCAACTAGAAGCAAGTTTAGAATTTGTTCTCGGACGGGATAATTATGTTAACGATAATATTGACGAAGCTCTATCCCATTACCAGCGCAGCCTAGAACTCTGGGAAGAAGAAATAAAAAGTAATTCTTTATCTCCCTTAATTGACAATAGGGAACAGGAAACACACAGCAGTGATTTATTTTCTCCCCATCCCCCCCTCTTCTCTCTCATACGTCAAGCTGTAGTCATGTTCCACCTGGGGCTGTGTTACCGACGGTTAGCAGACTTACAACCTGCTGCCAATATTAGCTTTTGGCAAAATGCTTTGAATTGGTTTAAGCAATGCTTAGATATATTTGAAAAAGCCAACAGAAAAGATTTAAGTGCCAAATTTATTTTTCCAGCCTGTGAAGTCCTCGAACGTTTACAGCTGTGGGATGATTTATCACAGTTAGCTTCTTATTCTTTGCAGTTGCATACTTCTGAAGGTAATAAAACTTTAGTTGCTCAAGACTATGGATTTCTATGTGTTGTAGCTACTTCTAAATCTGATTGGGTGCAAGCCCATGAATTAGCAAATATAGCTCTTTCAATTGCAGAAGAAGTTCCAGAAGTATCACGCCAACAAGAAAGTTGGTATCTGCTATTACTAGGGCGTACCTTACGAAATTTGGGTGAATGGGACGAAGCTGTCAATACTTTGGAATGGGCTAAAGTTGTTTGTGAAGCTCAATACGAAGCATCTTTATACTTAGAAATTGTTGAAGAACTCCGCTCGCTTTATTTTTATGAACGTCACGACTACTTGGAAGCTTTTAAACTTAAACGAGAAAAAATTCAGATTGAACATCAGTATGGATTTCGCGCTTTTATGGGTGCGAGTCAATTGCAGCCACAGCGCTATAGAATCAATCCAGTTTTACAGCCGCAAAAAATTTCATCTACTCCCGATCAAGTTGCTCAAGAAATTGCAGCTTCAGGAAGACACCAGGATGTGCATAACCTGCTGGCAAAAATGACTCGTGCCGACTGTAAACTCACAGTGGTTCACGGACCTTCGGGGGTAGGTAAAAGCTCAATTATCAAAGCAGGGCTTGTTCCAGCATTAAAACACAATCCAATTGGGGAGCGCATGGCTTTACCAATTGTTCTATCTGTTTATACTGATTGGATCACAGCTTTAGGGCGTAGTTTAAATCAGGTTATTGCCCGTACTTCTATATCATTAGCGATAGACATTACAGTTGAAGTAATTTTAGAAAAACTACGGCTGCTAGCAGACAATAATTACACTGTGATTTTGATTTTTGACCAGTTAGAAGAGTTTTTCTTTGTCAAACAGGATACGCCTCAAAGAATTAAATTTTACAAATTTTTTAATAAATGTCTGAATATTCCTTTTGTGAAAATTATTCTTTCATTGCGGGAAGATTATCTACATTATTTATTAGAATTCGAGCGGTTGAGCTACTTAGAGCAAGAAGATTCCTACGACTTAGGAGTAATCAATAAAAACATTCTAGATAAAAATATCCGTTACTACTTAGGTAAGTTTACTTGCCAAGATGCTAATAGTATTATCCATAGTTTGACAGAACGCTCTCATTACCAATTAAGTGATGAATTAATTAATAAATTAGTAGAAGATTTGGCAGGAGAAACTCGCCAAGTACATCCTATAGAGCTACAAATTGTCGGCGCTCAATTAGAAGCACAGAATATTACTACATTAGGGGAATATCAACGCAGTGGTGGTTCTGAAAAGTTAGTCCAACACTGGTTAGAAAAAGTTATTTACGATTGCGGTCAAGAAAACGAACAATTAAGCTGGAAATTACTGTTTGAATTAACTGATGAAAAGGGTACGCGACCTCTTAAAACGAAAGCAGAATTAGTTACGGCTATTTTTAAAGAACAAGATAACGAAGAAGTAGAAAATTCTCAACCAGATAATTTTTTAATTAATATAAATCAAACTTCTGATTCTGTTTTCTCTAAAAACTTTAACCAATCTGCTCCGAGAAATGATGAAGAAACTCAGGATAACTTTATGCATTCCTACAATGTCAGTACCTTAGAGTTGATTTTAGAAATCCTTGTAGGAAGCGGTTTGGTATTGCGAGTTCTTCAAGAATCGGGAGAGCGTTATCAGTTAGTTCACGATTATCTAGTTAAACCCATTCGCATTCGTAACGACTATGGAATTATTGCCGAATTAGAAAAAATCCGCTTTGAAAAAACTAAAGCAGAAGTAGCTCAAAAATTATCGCAACAAAAGCTAAATTCTATACTTCAACGACGGCTGCGAGAAGCACGTCTAGCAGGCTTTGCTCTAGCAGTTATGTCTTCTACTATTGGAGGTTTGTGGTGGCAAGCTGATTTGCAAAAGAAAGCTGCGATTAGTCAAAGTTTACGCGCCGAACGTAGCGAAAACAACTTTAAAATTGGTGCCATCACTGCCGCTTCTGAAGCTTTGTTTGCTTCCAACAAAGAGTTTGATGCTTTAGTTGAAAGTTTACGAGCTTGGAGAAAGCTAAAAAGGGGGCATGGAATTCAACCGGATACCCAGATGCGAGTTGTTACGGCTTTACAACAAGCAGTTTATGGAGTAGCAGAAGTAAACCGTTTAGAAGGACATTCAGACATTGTTTGGGATGTTGCTTTCAGTCCGGATGGTAATTTATTAGCGTCGGGTAGTCGAGATCGAAATGTTAAAATATGGCGCACCAATGGCAGTTTGTTACAAACTTTAAAGGGGCACTCCGAAAGTATTACCAGTTTGACTTTTAGTCCCGATGGTAGCCTGCTTGCTTCTGCAAGTCGCGATAAAACCGTAAAAATCTGGCGTAAAAATCCCGCAACGGGAGAATTTGATTGGCAACCCGCAACAACTCTGAATCATGGTGATTGGGTTGATAAAGTTAGCTTTAGCCCCGATGGTAAATTATTAGTCACTGGCAGCAAAGATCAAACTGTTAAAATCTGGAGCAAAGACGGTAAATTATTAAAAATTCTTCGGGGACATGAAGCTTGGATTAACTGGGTAACTTATAGCCCTGACGGTCAGTTTATTGCTTCTGCCAGCGATGATAATACCGTGAAAATATGGAGTAAAAATGGTCGTTTAATAACTACTTTACCCGGTCATACAAAAGGCATAACTGTCGTAAACTTTAGTCCAGACAGCAAAATATTAGCCTCTGCTGGTAGAAATGGGGTTGTCAAATTGTGGCGGCGGGAACAAAAAGACGGTGAAAACAGCTTTATCTATCGCCCTTATAAAAATTTACAGCATCATAGCGGTACAATTTGGAGTCTGAATTTTGATTCAAAAGGCGAAAAGCTAGCTTCAGCAGGAGATGACAATACTATTAATCTAACTGATGTTAGTACTGGCAAAGTACTAAAAACTTTTAAAGGTCATAGTGATGCTGTAGTTAGCGTATCATTCAGCCCCGACGATAAATTTTTGGCATCGGCAAGTTATGACAAAAGTGTCAAACTTTGGAGTTTAAATCCTCCTAAATTAACAGTTTTGCAAGGACATTCAGACCGGGTTTTAAGTGTTGCCTGGAGTCACGATAGCGACATTTTAGCTTCGAGCAGTCGCGATAATACGGTAAAACTGTGGCAGCGACAACGTAACAAGAATGAATTCAAAACCCGTCTTTACAAAACTTTGATGGGACATTCCGATCGAGTCACAAGCGTTAGCTTTAACCCCAAAGCCGCAATACTGGCATCGGCAAGCTACGACAAAACGATAAAACTTTGGCAGCAAAACGGGCAATTACTTAAAACTCTCAAAGGACATAGTGACAATATAACGAGTATTAGTTTTAGTCCCGATGGTAAGTTGCTCGCATCCGCCAGTAAGGATGAGACTGTAAAACTATGGAATCAACAAGGAAAACTGCTTAAAACTTTAAAAGGTCATCAAGGAAGGGTAAACAGCGTTCGTTTTAGCACTGATTCTCAATTTTTAGCTTCTGCTTCCGACGACCAAACTGTAAAATTGTGGCGACGAGATGGCGTGCTATTAAAAACATTTTTACCTCACTCCGGATGGGTATTAGGTGTCAGTTTTAGTCCCAGCGATAACTTGCTTGCTTCTGCTAGTTGGGACAATACTGTTAGATTATGGCGTTGGGATGGCACTTTGCTAAAAACTTTATTAAAAGGTTATGGCGATAGCGTTAGTGGTGTTGCTTTCAGCCCCAATGGAGAGATTCTCGCTGCTGCTAGTTGGGATAGCACTGTCAAACTTTGGAGTAGCGAAGGTAAATTAATCAAAACTCTCAGCGAACATCAAGCACCTGTTTTAGATGTTAGCTTTAGTCCTGATGGTAAGACTTTAGCTTCCGCTAGCGACGATAAGACAATAGTTTTGTGGAATTTAGACCTTAACCACTTGCTAGCAAAGGGTTGTCACTGGGTAGGTAATTATCTCCAGTACAACCGTAATGTTGATCGACGCGATCGCAAACTTTGTCAGGGTATTACTTAAGAAGAGGAGAAAATCCTCATCGAAAGCGCGATCAAATTTTGAGGAATTATAAAATAAATTAAATTTTAGCTTTCTTCTTCAGCAATGGTTTCTAAATTCACGATTAGATTTTGAATCCTCATACGTTCAATATAAGGCCATCCTCCTTCTGCTTCAATATCTTTTAACAGAGAGTATAGTGCCTGACGATTTGATGGCAAACTTTCTTGAAAAATACCGTCTCTTACTTGTCTATGCAATTTTTCTAACTGTCTGAGCAATGCCAAAATTGCTAAAATATCCCCTTGAGAAAGAACAGAATATTCGTGAATCGCGTCTGTGACTTCTTGTAATTTGTAAGATAATTTATCGGAATCGGGACTTTTGCCGTTACTCATAATATTGTTAGCTAATTATTTAATTCACTTCATTGATCGCACATGACTCATCTTAACTTTGGATAACTATAGCAACGACAGCATTAAATAGTGAAGAAAGTTTCGATCGGTATATTCAACTCGATGATGAGCTACGATAAATATTTCGATTGCGATTAAATTACATTATGCAACACCTATCTTAATATTTTGAAACATTTTTTCTGCGGATTCATTTAGCATCTTCAATACAAGACATATTCAATATAAGCGTTATTTTGTCAAGCCCTGCGGCAAAAATAATCCCTTTAGGGACTTGCAAGTAATAAATTGTCCCACCGTCGGTGTCGCCTGAAAGGCGACACCGCCACACGTCTAGGTTTTGTCCGGGATGTTTGTAAAACGGTGGGACAATTTATTTTTTGGATCTTCCTTAGTCCAAATTTATGTAATCAAATTTTTAAATAATTTATAGTAATGTTAAGAAATGTATAGAAAATAGATAGTTGAGTGCATTGGAGAATTCAGGCACTATCAAAAGCAGATTGTAAATTAATATCTCTGTTTGGGCAGAACATTAATTTACAAAGTTGTGAGAGAATGAGACTGACTCAAATACAAAATTTCATACTAATCGTTTTTGAAGGAGAACTACAAAATTTTCAGTCATAACATAACTATAAAAAACATTTACTTTGCGTCTTCGTGCTGCTTGAATTAGCTAACTGCGAATCATAAAACTACCTTCCTTACCCTCGATTGAATTTTTGACAAGTATCTTATCAAGATGGTGGTCGGGATGTTATATAAAAGTTAGTTTACTTTTGTATTTTCTGGAATCTTTCATCTTTCATGTGACTGAACAAAGTTGTTCATGGGATTTTGAAGTTTGAAAATTTTGGGTCCCGAGATGGAACCTAAAAAAAATGGGGTAGTCGGGCACCCATGAGAATTTTTTGATTCTAAAAAGATTCTCATGGGAACCCTAGGTTTACCATTCTGGGTCGGAAACCCAGAATGGGCGATTCTATATGTTTAAAAACGAAGGGCGCATTTATAAAGCCTGCCCCATTTTTTTGCGGAAATTGTTGGTCAGAAATAATTTTGACCTATAAATTTTGGTGATTGCTTGTTTCAAAATATAGTGAATATTGTGCCGTTGATATGAATGAGAAACTTAAAAGTGGCGAAGCATAGAAGCTAGAGTATTGACTCTGAGCTTGATAATCGGAAACGTTAAACTACGCAATCCTTTTTTGGTTTAACAACTAAAAATAATAATTTTTGACATTGAGGTTAATTATGAAGTATCGCGCATTAATAGCTGGACTAATGGCTGTATTGTTGGGTTTGTTAACAGCTTGCAGTGACGGTTCGGATATGGCTAGTGGTGATGGTAGAGACTTACTTACCTATGAAGATATTAGAGGTACCGGTTTAGCTAATAAATGTCCTCTGCTTTCCGAAACCAGTCGTGGTTCTATCGCCATCGATTCAAGCCAATCTTACGAAATTAAAGAACTTTGCATCGAACCAACCGCTTACTTTGTTAAAGAAGAACCTCTTAACAAAAGACAAGAAGCTGAATTTATTGGTGCGAGACAATTGACTCGTAAAACTTCATCTCTCGATCAAATTCAAGGAGATTTGAAAGTTAACGAAGATGGTAGCCTAACTTTTGAAGAGAAAGATGGTTTTGACTTCCAAGCTATCACTGTACAGCTTCCCGGTGGAGAACAAGTTCCTTTCTTGTTTACTGTGAAGGACTTAGTTGCTCAAACACAACCCGATTTAACTAGCATTAATACTTCAACTGATTTTGAAGGAGATTTTAAAGTTCCTTCTTATCGTGGTGCAACTTTCTTAGATCCTAAAGGTCGTGGTGTTGCTAGCGGTTACGATAATGCAGTAGCTCTACCTTCTCAGGCGGATAGTGAAGAATTAAGACGCGCTAACATTAAGCGTGTTGAGAGTGGTAACGGTCATATTTCTTTGAATGTTGCAAAAGTTGATAGTGAAACCGGTGAAATTGCTGGTACTTTTGTCAGCGATCAGCCTTCGGATACTGACTTAGGTGCCGGTGAAGCTCTAGACGTAAAAATTCGCGGTTTATTTTATGCTCGTGTTGAGTCAGCGTCATAATTTACTGTTTCAATTAATGAGATTGGAATTTAGATAGCTTCCATCGATGATTGCTGATTGATTAAATCAATTTAAAGGGCGAAAAGCCCTTTTTTTTATGGATTGGTAAAGCAAATTTTCGTTAATCCGATATTTTATTATTGCTTTTTATCTATTGATGACTCTTTATTCAGCATAAAAAGTATTGCTTTAGCCAAAATTTATATGATATTGCTATTTTTTTTATAGCAATTTTTAAATCATTTATTTATTTCACGAAGGAAGAAGGAAGAAGGAAGAAGGAAGAAGAACTCACGTTTTAAAACGTGAGATTGAAATAAGGACGTAAATATTTATCGCGCTACGCGCCTCAAAATATTATTTTTTTATTTAATGAGTTTTATACTCATAACTAAAGTTTTCAAAAATATATTACCTTCTTCCTTCTTCCTCCTAACTCCTTCCTTCTTTTATAA
>JBCBPQ010000059.1:0-32669 GCA_039820645.1 Cyanobacteria bacterium J06633_8
AGTTGTTTCTCCCTCAACCCAAAGAGCAACAATTGTTTTTCGGTTATCGCTTACCGCAACAACTTTCCAGCAAGAAGCATCAGCAATAGTAAATTTCAAATTCCACAACTGTTGATGTGGTTACAACTCAAAACTATTATCGTTTTTCAATAATTAAAAAGTTAAACATTGAAAAACGATAAGAGTTTTGAATTGTTACCACATCAACAGTTGTGGAATTTGGAATTTACTATTGCTGATGCTTCTTGCTGGAAAGTTGTTGCGGTAAGCGATAACCGAAAAACAATTGTTGCTCTTTGGGTTGAGGGAGAAACAACTATCGGTGTGTTAGATTTCTCCGGAAAAAGAGTTGCCAATATTGCCGTTAAAGATGTGGTGGAATTACTTGTTGATTTTTAAAATTTAAGTAAGTCGGCACAAATAAACCAAGCTACATTACAGAATGTAAATTACCCTCAAACCCTTATTCCTATTGCAAGACAGCCTATTGCCTTATCCCAATTACTATTTTCAATGCCAACCTACTTAAGTCTGTGTAAAAAATCTTCGATTACATAATCATTTGTTTGATTAAATGTTTTTTTAAACTAAATATGTTTTTTCCTTAATCTATTAATGAAACATTGTAATTATGTAATTTTACATAAGTATCGATAGGGAAGAGTTTCTTCCTCTTCAATTATTCACTGGAAAACAGATATTAATATGGCTGGTTACACAAGTCTGGATAAGGTGCGTTTTGCTACTTTCAATGCTTCTTTGAATCGTGATAATGCTGGGGAATTGATTACCGATTTATCTACCCCAGATGACGAGCAAGCAAAGGCTGTAGCTGAAATCATTCAACGGACAAATCCCGATGTTTTGTTATTGAATGAGTTTGATTATGATGAAAATGGAGAGGCGATTGCTAGTTTTAAGCAGAACTATTTAGAAGTTGGTCAAAATGGTGTTGATGCTGTAGATTACCCCTACGTTTATTTAGCACCTTCCAATACAGGTATTTCTTCTGGGTTTGATTTAAATAATGATGGTACTGTTGGGACTGAAGGTTTCGATTTAGCTAATGATTCTTTTGGTTTTGGAACTTTTCCCGGACAGTATGGGATGGTTCTTTTATCGAAGTATCCTATAGACACTGAGAATGTTCGGACTTTCCAGAATTTTTTATGGAAGGATATGCCAAATGGGTTTTTGACTAATGATCCTAGTGTTGATAACCCCGATACTGAAGTTAATGAAAATTTGAATGGGTATTATTCTGCTGAGGAAATAGAAGTTTTACGTTTATCTTCTAAGAGCCATTGGGATGTACCTATAAATGTGAATGGTGAAATTATTCACGTTTTAGCTTCTCACCCTACACCTCCAGTATTTGACGGTGAAGAAGATAAAAATGGTAAGCGCAATCATGATGAAATCCGTTTCTGGGCTGATTATGTAACTCCTGGGAATGGTGAGTATATTTATGATGATAATCGTGCTACTGGGGGTTTAAAATCTGGTGAAAAATTTGTCATCATGGGTGACCAAAATGCAGACCCCAACGATGGAGACAGCACAAATAATGCAATTTTGCAACTGTTAGATAATCCACAAATAAATACTGCTGTTAGTCCTTCTAGTGAAGGTGGTATCGATGCAGCAAATCGTCAAGGTTTGAATAATCTGACTCACATTAGTAATCCGGCTTTTGATACCGCTGACTTTGCAGAAGAAAGTTTTGGTGGTCCCGGAAATTTACGAGCGGATTATGTTTTACCTTCTAATAATTTAGATATGAAAGAAGCTGGAGTATTTTGGCCAGAAAGTGATGAAGCTGAATTTGGTTTGGTAGGAGATTTTCCTTTCCCCAGTTCCGATCATCGTTTGGTTTATGCTGATGTTGAGAAAACCAATGTTGACCGCAAAACTGTTGGCAATTTAGAATTCCTAGGTGAAGTTAATTTCCCCACTGGTTTAGAACTTGATGGTACAGAAGTTGGTGGAATTTCCGGTTTGGCTTACGATGCTGACAAGGGAATTTATTATGGGTTATCTGATGACAGAAGTCAATTTAATCCCGCTCGTTTCTACGATATTTCCATTGATTTAAGTGATGGTTCTTTGGATGATGGGGATGTTACTTTTGATAAGGTTACTACTCTTTTAGATGAAGATGGTAATGCTTTTCCAGAGTTCAGTCTCGATCCAGAAGGAATTGTTCTCACCAAGAATAATACATTCTTTATTTCTTCTGAAGGGGATGCTAATCGACTAATAAATCCTTTTGTTAATGAGTTTTCTGTTGATGGAAAGGAAATTGGTGAATTACCAGTACCAGCAAAATTCAATCCTACAGCAGACAACAGCAGTGGAATTCGCAACAATGCTGCTTTTGAAAGTTTAACAATTACTCCCGACCAGCGTTATCTATATACTGCTGCTGAAGATGCACTTTTCCAAGATGGTGAAAGAGCGGATTTAGATAATGGTTCTTTGGTAAGAATTGTTAAATATGATTTACAAACTAGAGAAGCTGTAGGTGAATTCGTTTATGAATTAGATGAAGTCGCTGAAACACCAGAACCTGCTGATGCTTTTAAAGTCAATGGTTTAGTTGAATTACTTGCAACTGATAATAATGGTAGTCTTCTAGCTCTGGAGCGTTCTTTTTCTGTAGGAAAAGGTAACACGGTTAGACTTTACGAAGTACAAACCCAAGGTGCTTTGGACGTTAGCGGTGAAAATGATTTATTCCGCGAAACACCTCTAGAAGATGATGGGGAAATTTTAGAACCTGGTGCTTTTGAAATCGATCCAGCTGTAAGTAAACGTTTGCTGGTTGACTTTGAAGCAGATTTGGGAATTACTCCCGATAATTTAGAAGCTTTGGCTTTTGGTCCCACTTTACCAGATGGCAGTCAAAGTTTAATTGTTGCTAGCGATAATAATTTTAACGATACTCAAACAACTCAATTTATCGCTCTTGGTTTAGATTTCGATACCACTGCTGCTGTTCTTCCTACAGTAGAAACTCCTTACACTATTGATAATGAGGAAGTTGTTGCACCAAAACCGTTAAATATTCTCTTGGTAAACGACGACGGTTTTGCATCAAAAGGTATTCGAGTCATGTACGATGCTCTTGTTGATGCCGGTCATGATGTTACCTTAGTTGCACCAAAAGAACAACAGAGCGGTAGAGGTACTTTAATTGATGTAGATTTACTGGGACAACCCGCAGAAGTTGTTGAATATGATAACAACAAGTGGTTTGTAGATGCTTCTCCAGTAGTTACCACTTTAGCTGGTTTAGATTATATTCTGGACGGGGAAGAACCAGATTTAGTTATTTCCGGAATTAACGAAGGGGAAAACGTTGGCGCTAGTGTTGCGATTAGTTCTGGTACAGTAAGTGCAGCAACTACTGCTACTCGTCGGAATATTCCCGCAATTGCTGTCAGTGCTGGAACTTTACGAGATGCTGCTTTTAATCCTGATGAAGCTGAATTAGAAAAAGCTTATGAGAAAGGTGCTGAAACTGTTGTTGATTTAGTTAAACAACTCAGCCTTTACTCAGAAGATGGTAGTAAACTAATGCCAGACGGTGTTGGTCTAAACGTAAATATTCCTGCGGTTGTAGATAATATTGAAGGTGTTTCCTACACCAAGTTAGATGGTACTGGAACTTTCAACTTGTTTGTAGGAGAATTAGCTCCTGATGTTCCCAGCTTACTATTTAGTCAAGGTGATGGAATAGAGCCTTCAGAAATTACTGTAGAAGATTCCGAAGGAGAAAACTTCCTCGCTGATTTTATTACCGTAACTCCCATTGATGGAGATTGGACAGCAGGTGATAATGTTCGTCAAACTTTAGAGTCACGGATTGAATCTGCTCCCGAAAATCCCGCAGCAACACCTTTAAATATCCTCCTCACCAACGATGATGGATATGACGCTCCAGGAATTGAAACTCTTTACAATCAACTTACCGCTGCTGGTCATAATGTAACTTTAGTTGGTCCAGAAGAACAGCAAAGTGGTACCGGAACAGTTCTTGATGTAGATAAAATTTTCCAACCCCTTGATATTACTAACGTTGGAGATGATAAATGGTATGTAGATGCTGGAGTTCGTACCACAACCTGGGCTGGTTTAGATTATGTCTTAGATGAACAACCAGACTTAGTAATTTCCGGGATTAATGGTGGAGAAAATATTGGACCTGGTGGTGCAGTTTCTTCCGGTACAGTAAGTGCAGCAGTCACTGCATTATTAAGAGGAATCCCCGCGATCGCAATTAGTGGTGGTTTAGATTTAGCAACTTTTGAAACTCCCGATGCAACTTACACCGCTGGTGCTGAATATTTAGTTGATTTAATTGCTCAATTGCAAGCAACTCAAGGTGAAGATGAATTTATTCTTCCCGACGGTAAAGGTTTAAGTGTTAATATTCCTACCCGTTTCCCAGATGGTGTAACTGAAATTCAAGGAGTTAAATTTACCAACGCTAGCGATACAGAACCATTTATCATTAATTTTGGTGCTGTAGATGAAGATGGTAACGTCGGACTCACATTTGCTCCTGCTCAAGTTCCTACAGAACCCAATGAAACTTCAGAAGGAGACCAATTCCTCTCAGGTTATATTACCGTTACACCAATTGACGGAAATTGGACAGCACCAGATAGCCAACGGGAAGCTGCTGAAGAAATTTTAACAGCACCAGAACCAGTTTTAGCAGGAGATTCCGACGATCCAGCAATTTGGGTAAATCCCAATAATTCTGGTGAAAGTATTGTTATCGGAACTTTGAAAGACGGTGGTTTAGCCGTCTTTGATTTGGCAGGAAATATTATCCAAACAGTTGCCGGAGAAGGATTTGGAGAAAGTCGTTACAACAACGTCGATTTAATTTACGGCTTTGATTTAGGTAGCGAACAAATTGACTTAGCAGTTGTTTCCGATAGGGAAAATGACACCTTAGCTATTTTCAAGATTAACCCCAGCACTCGCCAATTAGAAGATATTACTGCTGACGGTATCCTAGAAACAATCTTTGGTGTAGACGATGGTGAAGCAACCGCTTACGGTTTAGCAGCATACCAAAGTCCCGTTTCTGGTAAATCCTATGCTTTTGTCACCCAAGCTGATGGAAACAAAGTTGCACAATTAGAACTAGTTGCAGATGGTGATAAGGTTAGCGCTAGTGTAGTTCGTACCTTAGAATTACCCGTACCCACAGGTGATGTAGGAGATTCCCAATCCGAAGGAATCGTAATTGACCAAGAATTAGGTTTACTCTACGTAGCCCTGGAAGAGCAAGTTGGTATTCTCAAATTCTCTGCTGAACCCAATGGTGGTGATGAATATCAAGTAGTTCAACCCGTAGATGCTGATTACCTCGAACCCGATATTGAAGGTTTGAACATTTACTACGGTGACAACGGTACCGGTTATTTAATTGCTAACAGTCAAGGTGATTCTTCCTACGCTGTATTTAGCAGAGAAGGTAATAACGAATATTTGGGAAGCTTCGTTGTTGGTGATAACAATGGAATCGACCAAGTAAACGAAAGTGATGGTTTAGATGTAATTAACGTCCCATTAGGTGAAGAATTCCCCAACGGATTATTAGTATTACAAGATGGTGCAAATGACCCACAAAACGCTGTTGAAGATGATGAAGAATTAGAAAACAACAGCACCAACTTTAAACTTGTACCTTGGGATGAAGTAGCAAAATCCTTCGATAATAATCTCAAGATTGATACTACTAGTTACAATCCCCGCAATCCTAAACCACAATCCTTAATCAACGGTATAGCTAGCGGTGACACCACCCAAAATTCTACAGTATTGTGGGCACGCAGTACCTTCCTTGGTGAAGTAACCTTTGAATATTCCACCGATGCCGAATTCAATTCCGTTATCGCAACAGTTTCTGCCAACGTAGATAATATTAATGTTCCCGTTAAAGTCAACATTGAAAATTTAACTCCAGGAACCGAATATTACTACCGCGTTACCGATGCTGCGGGAGACACCGCAATTGGTGAATTTGAAACTTCTGCTGAAATTGGTAATTATCAAGGTTTCCGTTTCGGTGCAACAGGAGATTGGCAACAAGCAGCTCCTTATCCCTCCCTCAAAAATGCTGACGATAGGGATTTAGAATTATTTATCAAGCTGGGAGATACCATTTACGCTGACTTAGAAACTCCAGCACTTCCCGGAGTTACTCAAGCTACTACACTTTCCGACTTCCGTACCAAACAAGGAGAAGTCTTAACCACTCGTTTTGACTTAAATACCGTTCCCGAACTTTACGCTACTACCTCAATTCTGGCAACCATTGACGACCACGAAATAGTCGATAACTTTGCTGGAGGAGCAGCCCCAGGAGAATCTCCCGATGCTCCCGATATTGGTTCTTCCGATGAGCCGATATTTACCGATGACGTAGAATTTGTTAACGATACTCAAGCTTACGAAGACGCATTACAAGCGTATCAAGAATACCATCCCCTCCAAGATAAATTCTACGGAGAAACTGGGGATTCACGTACCGCAGGAGAAAGAAAACTTTACCGTTACAATACCTACGGTAGCGATGCATCAGTAATCATGCTTGATAGTCGTTCCTTCCGGGATGACCAAATCGATCCAGCTAACCTAACAGATCCTAGCGATGCTGGTAGATTTTTAGCTGAAGCTTATGACCCAAGTCGTACTCTTCTAGGAAGACAACAAGTAGAAGACTTAAAAGCAGACTTACTTGATGCCGAACAAAAAGGTATCACTTGGAAATTTATCACCATTCCCGAACCAATCCAAAACTTTGGTTTATTGAATGCTGAAGACCGTTTTGAAGGTTATGCTGCTGAAAGAACCGAAATACTTAAATTCATTGACGACAATGACATAGATAACGTTGTCTTCATGGCTGGTGATTTCCACGGTACTATCGTTAATAACCTCACCTACCAAACTGCTCCTGGAACCGAACAAATTGCTACCAATGCTTTTGAAATTGTTACCGGTCCCGTTGCTTTTGACAATGGTTTATTTGGTCCAACTGTAGCCAACTTAGCTACCGCAGCAGGTTTAATTACTCCAGAACAAAAAGCATTTTACGATGCTTTACCAGTTGCTGGCGACACAGATAGTGAACTTAATGACAAAGACGATTTCATTAAGAATTTACTTGTAGAACAAACTACACCTTTAGGTTACGATCCAGTTGGTTTAAATAACAACTTGGCGAGCGCTGAAAATTTAATTGATGCCGAATTGTTACAAGGTGATTACACATCTACCCATACCTTTGGTTGGACTGAATTTGATATTGATGCAGAAACTCAAGCCTTAACCGTTACAACCTACGGTATCGAACCATATTCCGAAGCTGAATTACTGGAAAATCCCCAAGCAATTACCAGTAGAGAACCGCAAATAGTTAGTCAATTTGTGGTAAATCCTCAAGAAGTAGATCCACTAAGCAATACTCTCATCGACACCAGTAATACCGATGCTAATGGTAATGAGATAGAATTGATTGACCTTACTGCATACACAGGTCAAACTGTAACAGCTAGTTATGAAATTAACCGAGAAGCTGATTACGACAACAACGTTTACTTCTATACAGTTGGTGATGGCGGTAATATTGGTGATTTAGCACCTACAGATGGAAGTGAATACATCCAAGCTGCATTAAACAACGTTATTAACCCAAGCCAAGGATTAACAACCGACGACGAGCAAACAACCACAGGAACTCTAGAAATCGCAGGTGGAGACATCCTTGGTGTTCTAATTGTCGCCAATGGTACCTTAGCTGACGCACAAAATAACCTTGATAGTGTAGAAGGGGTTTACTTCTCCTACATTGGTGCTAACACCGACGACGGAAGTTTTGACCATATCAAAATTGAGGATGGTATGTTCAAATTTGAAGACTTATTTAACGGTGGCGATCAAGATTTCAACGATATTGAAATCAAAATGGAATTCACCGTGTAATATCAAATCCGTTTGCATCGGAATAAAACGTAGAGGAACACTGAGGAAAGCGCAAAGGAGCGCAGAGCTTTTTGAGCTAATACTTTTATTCTGGTGTCAGCGGAATTGATATAACTTCTCTATCTACTAATTTTTTAATTCAAACAACAACACCTGGTAATTCATTATTTACTAGGTGTTGTTGTCTAATTAAAGCTTGAGAAAAAGCATCTTTATTGATTAGCGATCGCCATGAAGGTAAAAGGTGCATCTTGAATCTTACCAGCATTATCATTAGTACGTGATTCAACATCAAATGTACGTATAGTCACGCTATCTTGGGTAATTGGTCCCACACAGAAGGTGTTATCGCTAGCTGCACCACCTTGCTCTCTGGGAATATAGCCACTAACTACAACTACGGGTAGAGCTTTAAATGGAGTTGTAAATTTAATCTCGTATACACCAGTGTCCAATTTTTGTGCAGCCCAATCATTGGAACCTTCAATACTAGAAGTACCATCTTTCCCAACTGCTCCGAATAAAAAGTCAACTTCTTTTGCCATTTCAATTACCTCTATTCGATTTACTTTGCAATGTCTAAAATTGAACTATACATTACGTAAGCGGTATCACTTTGTTTCCTGAATAACAAATAGGTTTTTTTATAAACAAAGATTTAATGGGCCTGAGGGAGTAATAAGTAATAAGTAATGAGTAATAAGTAATAAGTAATAAGTAATGAGTAATAAGTAATGAGTAATAAGGAATTATGATGAACCTGGGTTATATAGTCAGAAAAATTGTAGGTTGGGTTTCGTTGCTCAACCCAACAGTAATCAAAATTATTCGACAGAAAAATTTCCAATTCCTAGCAATGAATAAGTAAAGTAACAAAAAAAAATTGATTACAACTTTCGATTAATTTTCGGGAACAATAATCTGAAGCATCAGATATATACCAATAGTAAGATGACACGAATTCATTTTCTATCTCCCGAGCAAGAAGCTCAAATCCCCGAATATCAGCAAAAATGGAAAAGTATTTATCTGTCAACTCAGCCAATTCAGCGTAATCGAGCCAAAGCAGCAGTTCAAGGGGCTTATGCTGTCATGGGTAAACCAGAACCCGAGGTCATTTTTTGTACAAGTCCCCTCCTAGCAATAGAACAACTTAAAACATATATTTCACAACAGCCTCAAAACAGCAATCAAACTTCCGAACAACAAGATTACACCGACTTTTTTGAATTTGCTTCTTCGATTTGGGAAAATATCCAGCAAGGCAATCAACAGCAACAATTAAAATTAGGAATCAAACCCCTGGAAGATTTAAGCAAAGAACTTTGGAGTGAATCATTTAAATCCTTGAACGAGCATATTGATAATTATCTTCCTAGAGATTTTACTATTCAAGAAATTATCAAGCAAATGTATTTCGGTATATCCCCGATTATTGATATGTTGGGTAAGTTACCGGCTAATCAAGGGATGCGTGATTTTTTTACAGACTTTGAAGAAAGATTACCGGATAACTGGCAAGAATCTCTTAGTACCGCAATTTCTGGGATTGAAGAACAATTAACTTGGATACCTGGTAAAGACTTATTCTTTAGAGAATGGCTAAAGCCAATGATTCAAGCTAGTTTGATTGCAAAAGTTTATGGATTAGAACATTCTAATTATGAGGATGTAATTTTCGTTTCCCTATCCACTTTTGAAGAAAAGTTTTTAAAAGAAAATCCCCCTATAATAATCTCTAAAATAGCAATTTATTGTATTTGGTTAGATTTCGCTTTTTCGGTACTGGGTTATCCGCATACATCCCAGAAATGGTCGGCTTTGCAAGGTATTATAAAACATTGCGGTTGGATTTTTGCTGTAGACAATCTCTGCATTATCTGCGATCGCCCTACAAAAATTCTGCTAAACGAAGACAACCAAATTCATGGGGAAGGTGAAGCAGCAATCGAATTTGCAGATGGATTTGCTATTTATGCACGTAACGGCATAGCTGTACCTGAGAATTAGATAAGCATTGATTGATTATAATTTTTTTGTTGCCAATTCTATTTAAAATGATTCCAGAGATAATATATCCAGCTTGAATCATGAAAAAACAGCTACTAAGAAAATTACATCTCACCATTGCTCCTGTTGTCATACTCCCATTATTAATTACGGTGTCTACAGGAGTTGTTTATCGCATTTCCAAAGATTGGTTCGGATTATCTCGGAATCAAGTCCATTTTTTAATGGTTATCCATGAAGGTGAATATCTGGGAAAAACTCTAGAACCAGTTTATGTTTTACTAAATGGATTGGGTTTACTGTGGATGTTAGCCACTGGTGGAGCAATGTTATTGCAAAATTTTAAAAATTTGAATCAAGCAAATAAATCAATTCAATATAAGGCTCTTGATGGTGAAGTTGAAACATCCGATGGTAAATAAATATGATATCTAAAAATAATATCTATAAATCAGCAGAAAGCAGAAAAATAAAAAAGTATGAATTATACTACAATGCTGGCTAACTTTACAAGGTTCAGCACAAAAATATATCAAAACTGCATTAAAAAATTAAACTATCCAGCCAAGAACAAAGCTGATAATTAAATTTAACACATCAAAAAAACTTAATATTAACAAATAAAAACAAAAGCTAAGGATTGTTTATATTCAGCTATTATTCTTGAGATAGAGTTTTTGTACATTCTTTTGCATAAAATAAATAGAGAAATTGATTCAAATTATCCGATTAATTTATTTGAGTCAACTGACATCTTGCAGCAGTGACAGAAACCCGTTTTCTTTACGATTTAGCAAGGAAATATTAATGCTTTCATGACTAAAAGCCGGGTTTCTTTGAGCGAAATAGAGCTTGAATGCATAAATTTATACATATTAAAATATTTCTCATAATTCTTTCATTTTTCGGTTGAAGTGTTGTAGTATAAAAATGAGAAGATTATGAAAATTTTTTTCAGGGAACTAGATGTCTACAATTTTCAGTAAGCAGCCTTATGCTGGAAGCCTGGAGTTAACTTCCGGTGCAGCCAAGCTTCTCGCGTCGATAGGAATAGTGTGTGGACTGTGTCTGAGTGGCTGTACTCCGAGTAGGAATGTGCCTGAGGATACAGCCCAAGAGGTTGCTAATACTGCACAAAACCCGAATAAAAAAGATAAAAAAGTGATTCTGACAACCTTTACGGTGCTTGCTGATATGGCTCGTAACGTTGCAGGAGATAAAGCGATTGTAAAATCCTTGACTAAACCGGGAGCAGAGATTCACGGTTACGAGCCGACTCCTAGCGATATAGTCAAAGCGCAGGATGCAGACTTAATTTTAGATAATGGGTTGGGTTTAGAGCGGTGGGCGCAAAAGTTTTATGGAAATCTCAAAGATGTGCCTCATGTTACCTTGACTCAAGGTATTACACCCATAGATATTAGCGAAGATGCTTATGCGGGAAAACCGAATCCTCATGCTTGGATGTCACCAAAACTAGCTGTGAAGTATGTAGATAATATTCGTGATGCTTTGGTAAATTTAGATCCAGCTAATGCAGAGACTTACACTGCTAATGCTCAAACTTATAGCGAACAAATAAAAAAAATCGATCGGAAATTAGAAAAAACAGTTAAAGAAATACCTGCAAATAGACGTTTTATGGTGACTTGTGAAGGAGCATTTTCTTATCTAGCCAAGGATTATGGATTAAAAGAAGAGTATTTGTGGGCGGTTAATGCTGACAAACAAGCGACTCCACAACAACTACAAAAAGTCATTAGGAAGGTGCGGGAAAATCAAGTTCCCGTAGTATTTTGTGAAAGTACTGTTAGTGCAGATGCTCAAAAACAAGTAGCAAAAGAAAGCAATGCTAAATTTGGTGGAGTCTTTTATGTCGATTCGCTTACCGATAAAAATGGCGTTGCACCTACTTATTTTAAGTTGTTAGAGTACAACATTAATACCTTAGTTAATGGTTTGAAACAGTAAAAAAATAGACGATACAACCGGCATTCGATAATTATTAATTAGATAATCAATAAATATTATGTCTAAAATTACAGTTCACGTAGAAGACACTACAGTTGCTTATAACGGTAAAGTAGCTTTACATGAAGCAAATTTACAACTGAAAGCAGGTTCTATAAGTGGCTTAGTGGGCATGAATGGTTCGGGAAAATCGACTTTGTTTAAAGCAATTATGGGTTTTGTTAAACCGACAAATGGGCGTATATTAATTAAAGGAATGCCCATGAAGAAGGCACAAAAACAAAATTTAGTTGCTTATATTCCCCAATCTGAAGATGTAGACTGGAATTTTCCTATCAACGTACAAGATGTAGTGATGATGGGGCGCTACGGCTATATGAACTTCTTAAGAATTCCTCGTACAAATGACCAAAAAGCTGTAGCAGAAAGTTTAGCGCGAACTAACATGAGCGAATTTAAATTTCGCCAAATTGGAGAACTTTCAGGAGGACAAAAGAAGAGAGCATTTGTAGCGCGTGCTTTGGCACAACAAGCACAAATAATTCTCTTAGATGAACCCTTTGCGGGAGTGGATATTAAAACAGAAAAAGCGCTGATTCAACTGTTGATAGAATTGCGTAATATGGGTCATACAATTTTAATTTCAACTCATGACCTTTCTTCAATTTCTACATTTTGTGATGATGTGGTACTAATAAATCGTACCATTTTGGCATATGGTCCGACGGGAGAAGTTTTTACCCAAGAAAATATTGCTCGTACCTTTGATGGAATGGTTCCAGTTGCAGGAATTGGTAATTGCTAATTGGTAATTGCTAATTGGTAATTGATAATTGATAATTGTTCATTGATAATATTATGAGTATAGAAGCAATTTGGCAGTGGTTTGCAGCGCCATTGCAGTTTGAATTTATGGTTAAGGCAATATTTGTAAGTGCCTTGGTGGGTGTTGTTTGTTCGGTTCTTTCATGTTATATGACTCTTAAAGGATGGGCATTAATGGGAGACGCGGTATCTCATGCAGTTCTCCCTGGAGTTGTACTTGCTTATATTTTAAATATTCCCTTTGCTATTGGAGGATTTATTTTTGGCTTGGGTTCAGTAATTTCTATTGGATTTATTAAGTCCAATACTAGAATAAAAGAAGATACAGTAATGGGGTTAGTATTTACGGGTTTTTTCGCCTTTGGTTTGGTGTTAATTTCTAAAACCCCAAGTAGTATTGATTTAATGCATATCCTCTTTGGAAATGTCTTAGGTATTTCCGACCAAAATTTAATTCAAACAATCGCAATTAGCGTAGTTACCATGATATTTTTAATGGTACTGCGGAAAGATTTACTACTATTTTGTTTTGATGCAACCCATGCCCGTACTATAGGATTGAATACCACTGCTTTATACTATATTTTATTATCTTTATTAGCTTTAACTATTGTTGCCGCGCAACAAACAGTAGGAATTATTTTAGTAATTGCAATGTTAGTAACTCCAGGTGCAACTGCTTATATGTTGAGCGATGATTTTAATAAAATGACACTAATTGCTGTGGCATCTGGAATATTTTCTAGCGTGATGGGGACTTATATTAGCTATCATCTTGATGCTGCAACAGGTGGATGTATTGTAGTATTGCAAACTCTGTTGTTTGTTATCGCGATGATTTTTGCACCCAAACATGGGTTATTGGTAAAAACATTACAGGTAAGCGGTAAGTGACTATAGAGATTAGAAGTTTAGAACAAGAAGATGAAGATGTTCTTTGCAAAGTTGCATCTGATGTATTTGATAACGAGTTAGACGAAAATTTAGTTGCCGAATTTCTCGCAGATTCACGCCATCATATTGTAGTCGCAATTGACGCGGGCTTAGTCGTGGGTTTTGCCTCAGCAGTACATTACATCCACCCAGATAAGTCACCCGAATTATGGATAAATGAAGTAGGGGTTGCACCAACTCATCAACGACAAGGTATTGGTAAAAAGTTACTCCACAAAATGTTTGCGATCGCAAAGTCTCTCGGTTGCAATCAGGCTTGGGTGTTGACTGAACATTCAAACATTCCAGCAATGGGACTTTATGCATCAGTAGTAGAAAGTGAGACTCCCCAGGATGTAGTCATGTTTAACTTTGGCTTGTGATATCTTCTCTTAGAGGTTGTTTGAAAAGTATCGTTTTGAACCGGCATTATCGGTTCATCCCCCCTTCCCCCCTTATAAAAGGGGGACTTTTACCCCCCTTTTATAAGGGGGATTTAGGGGGATCTAAAAATTTGTGGTTGTATTTATGACTTCCCAAACATCCTCTTAGGGACATCCAAAAATGAAATTACTAAATTCCTGGATATCATCAATAACTAATGGAAATATCACCCTTCCACGCCTTGGAATAAATTCCCAGGCTAATAAACCAAGTCCGTTGAAAACGGACTAAATCCAAATTATCATCACCAACAAAAAATCCCAGTCGTCTTAAGACGACTTTGTATATGAGCCTTGGAATTGATTCCAAGGCATTTTGCGAGGCTTAAGGAGATTGATGTAACATCTCAGCATCATTATATTTTTCTACAGAGGCGATCGCCGTTCTTTGGGAATGATGATTTTTCTGATTTTTTACGTAACTAACTGCTTGCTCTAACTGTTTGCTACCCAAAGACAATAAACCATATCCACGCTGCCAACTAAAAGAAATTGAATTTGCAGATAATCTACTGTTTTTATTTAAGAAATGTGCGCTACTACCTTTAATATTTTTGACAAAATCAGCAATAGATAAGCTTGGTGGAATAGAAGCGACTAAATGAATATGTGGTCTTCAACGCCACCAATAGCATGAATTATACAATTAAGACTATCGGATTTATCAACAATATACTTATAAAATTCGGTTTCTCTTTCAGGTGTAATTAAAGGGTGACGTTCTTTAGTTGCCCAAATAAGGTGATAATAAGTGCGCCAAAAAGCCATGATAATTATATGAAAACTTATGATTAAATTTTTTTGATTCTACTCGCTTGTTTGGAATTATTGTTTTGGTATAAATACCCAAAATGTCCACCTTGGTGGGGAATTTTCGCAAATGTCCGTCGCCTGGGAATAAATGGCGTAAATATCCCCCGCCTTGGTTGAGAATTTTCGCAAATGTCCGTCGCCTTGGAATAAATTCCTAGGCTAATAAACTAAGTCCGTTGAAAACGGACTAAATCCAAATCATTATCACCAACCAAAATCTCCAGTCGTCTTAAGACGACTTTGTATATGAGCCTGGGAATTTATTCCAAGGCGGATTGCGACACAGATTAATCTTAACTAAACTTTAAACAATTTGCTCGGGAATACTTGAATCTGTAATTGTATACACAGCAATAATGAAGACAATTCCTTAATTTTGTCTGCAAGCAATAGCAAATTTGCGAGTGTAGTCCCATAAGCAGCTAGGTTCAGAAAATAATGATTAGTAAATTTCTCGCATCACAACTTCGTCAGCCTTCAGGATGGTTCGGTAAGCAAGTTATTTCTAGAGTTTTAAATAGAGATAATGCTTCGATGAACAAGCTTGCATTAAGAATGTTGAATCTAAAAGCCGCAGATGAGCGTGTTTTAGAGTTAGGTTTTGGTGGAGGTTATTTACTCAATAAAATTCTCAAAAATCCCGGTGTAAAATCTGTTGCTGGTATAGATGTTTCTCCGGAAATGGTTGATTTTTGCAAAAAGCGCTTTGCTTCAGAGATAAAAAGAGGTAAGCTACAATTAAATTGTTGTAATCTGATAAGTGTACCGGAATTCAATCTTAATTTTACCAAAATTTGCACGGTTAATACGATTTATTTTTGGAATGATGTTAAACAAACTTTAACTCAACTGCATCAAATTTTGGAAGAGAAAGGTTCGTTGGTTATTTGTTTTAATTGTAAAAAATTTCTCAAACAAACGACTCTTCCTAAACATGGTTTTCATGTTTATGACATTGAAGAAGTCAAAGAGTTGATGACAACTGTAGGTTTTAAAAATATGAAGTGGATTATAAATTCTGACAAGAAAGAACAATTTGTCTGCATAGTTGGAGAAAAGTGAGAATTTTTAATTGTAGGGTGCTTCTACCATGACTTCGACTCCATATTCTGCATTAGTTAAAAAGTTTCAAAGTTTACCTGATTTTATCAAAGTCATATTGCACACCTTTAAGATGCGTAAAAAATGGAATTTTTGGGATTATCAGTCATATTTAAATCATTCTTTAAAAGATATTCGAGAAGAGTTTAATATTCAATTAGTTTGATTTGACTTATTTGACATGAATTTACTTTTTGAATCCCGACATCAACCGGCTATGGGAATTTACCTAAAAATCATCGCACTATTTTACCTGTACGGTGCAATAGTACATTATGCCAATTTATTAGGATTTGGAGAAATGCCATTTTCTCAAGAACCCTTAAGCTGGCAAATAGCCGATATTTCCTATGCTATTTTAGATACCTTTACTGTTATTGGTTTATGGTTAAAAACTCGCTGGGGAATAGTTAGTTTATTTTTAAGTGCAGTTTCACAGCTAATTTTATATATTGGGTTTCCTCAATGGTTTGCATTTACAAAGGAGCAACACCAATTACTTTGGAGTATGAGAATGTTTCATCTTGTGACTTTATTCATTTTCTTCGGTTTATTATTATTTAGCAGAAGCCGAGAACAATATAATAGTTAATGATATGCACGAACTCATATTTAAACAAGCAACAGAACTTGCTCAAATCATAAAGGATAAACAATATTCTGCTGTTGAAGTTTTAGAAGCTCATCTGGCACAAATTGAGAAGCACAACAATGATATTAATGCCGTTGTTACCTTAGATATAGAAAACGCCAAAAACCAAGCCAAAGCCGCAGACGAAGCTTTGAGTCGTGGGGAATCATGGGGTGTTTTACATGGAATTCCCATGACTATTAAAGATGTTTATGAAACTCAAGGAATTCGCAGTAGCTACGGCATTCCTGGCAATAGTAATTATATACCCAAACAAGATTCAACAGTAGTTACAAAACTAAAACAAGCAGGGGCAATTATCTTTGGTAAAACTAATGTACCGACAAATTCCTATGATTGGCAATGCCAGCATCCGGATTTTGGACGCACTAATAACCCTTGGAATATCAATTGTACTCCCGGTGGTAGTTCTGGAGGTACAGCAGCAGCCTTATCCGCCGGATTTACACCTTTGGAAATTGGCAGCGATGTTGGTGGTTCGATAAGAGTACCCGCTCATTTTTGCGGTGTTTGTGGGATTCGCCCTACAGAGCAAAGTGTTTCGGGAATAGGGCACATCAGAATGGAAAACTATCCCCGCAGTGTTCGTAATTTGGTAGCATATGGACCAATGGCTCGTAGCATTGCAGACTTAAAATTAGTTTTGCCTTTATTGCGAGGTAGGGATTTACAAAACTGGGAAGTTCCTCCGGTACCTTGGGTTGAGCACAATCAGATTGCAGAACTTAAAGGTTTAAAGGTTGCATTTACTCAAGAAATAGGTGGAGTGCCTGTTTCTGGCGACACCAAAAAATGTTTGCAATATTTAGTTGCTAGTTTAGAAGCAGCAGGCTGTCATATAGAAGAAACCACTCCAGCAGAATTTGATTTTGACGAAGCTTTGGAAATTTGGGGGCATATCCAAGGATTTGAACTTTCTCCATTGTTACCAGGATTAATTAAAAATACTCCTTTAATCAAAATTTTGCCCTATTTCTATTGGCGATATTTCTTTGATGAGAGTCGGGTATCAACCAGTTTAGCCCAGGGAATGGGGTTGAGTGCCGATGGTTATTTTCAAGCATTAACCAAACGAGACTATCTTATTTCCACAATGGAGAAATTTCTTACCGACTGGGATATTTGGTTATGTCCAGTTTCACCAACTCCAGCATTTAGCCATTGTCGTCGCGGTACACCCTTTGAAATAGAAGGAAAAACCGTTCCTTATAGTTTATCTATGGCAATGTATAACAATACTACAACGGTAGCGGCAAATCCAATTGTTACATTACCGATGGGGAAATCCCAGGAAGGTTTACCAATTGGGGTACAAGTGCATGGCAAACGCTGGAGCGATGAGCGATTGTTAGATATTTCTGAGTTAATCGCAAAAGTTATTGGTGGCTTTGACAAACCGAGTGGATTCTGACAAAAATCCTGTTTTTTAAGAAAATCATTTTTAGAACAACCTTTAATATTAAATCCGTCTACATAATAAGTAATAAGTAATAAGTAATAAGTAATCCTATTAATCCTTTTTTAATTGACTTTTAATAATAAGTACTATTAATTACTTTAATCAGCAAATTTAAGTATAATTATTGATTAAAAAGCGGTTTTATATTCGCAGCGAAAGTTTTAATTGACACTTTTTAATTTCAGCAAATCTATTTTATTGCTCTACCTTTGTTTTATTGTCGAATTATAGCGTTGCTAAATTCAGCTATGAGTTATATAGCAGTATGAAAGTTGATTCTTATCAGATTTTTCTCCCCCTACTTCCCCTGCTCCCCCTGCTCCCCCTGCTCCCCCTACTTCCCCTGCTTATCTCAACAGATCAATTTCTAGACTGAACCGTATTCGGAGGACGCGAACATGATATTAATGTAAATGAGTATTAAGTTATATTTAAAAATAAAAATGTCTCAAGCTCAAATCTCATCATCTTCGATCTCAACTTTAACTACAACATCTCAGTTACGAGTATTGCAGTTAGCGGGTTCTCGGGTTTCTAAGTTCTACTACAATCTTTCAATCTTGTACGCAAAGGAAGTGGTACAGCCAGTTGGTGTGAAGAGTCACTATGCTGTGGTACATCCCGATGGATTTTGGCAGTTAGGAGCATCTCTAGACGACTTATCGGAAAAAATGTCACTACAGGAGATGATTTCTCAACTACCAACTGTCGATGTTGTAGTTCCCCATATGTTTTGCTCTTTGGGTATGACAAGTTTTCGCTCGTTATTCGAGGATGTTATTGGATTACCTGTCGTCGGCTCGCCGTCTCACTGTACCGCCCTTGCCACCAATAAATCCCAGTCACGAAGCGTTGTATCTGCATCCGGAGTTAGAGTTGCTAAAGGTCAAGAATTCCGTCAAGGTGATACCCTGACAATGAAACCCCCCTTCATTGTTAAACCAAACTCAGAAGATAACTCTTTAGGAGTAACTTTAGTAGAAAACGAAGACCAAATTGCCGAAGCATTGCAAGTTGGTTTTGAATACGATCAAACTTTATTAATTGAAGATTACATTCCCGGCAGAGAAGTACGTGTAGCTGTTGTAGAGCGGGATGGTAAATTGTATGTACCGCCGATGATAGAATATTTTATGTCAGAGGAGAAACCTATTAGAACCGCAGAAGATAAGCTAGAATCTCTACCCGACGGAACCCTACTGCAAAATAGAAACACCGCTTCCAGAAGAGCTTGTCCGGCTGATATTGCCCCAGAATTGTTCGAAAAACTAGCAGATGCCGCAAAACGAGCACATATCGCTTTAGGTTGTCGCGATTACTCTCTATACGACTTCCGCATACACGCAGAAACCAACGAGCCTTATTTAATTGAAGCAGGTTTATTCTGGTCTTTTGGTAGAATCAGTGTCATTTCTCTTCTACTCGAAGTTGATGGAGAAACTTTAGAAGATGTCGCATTCAAATTATGGAGTAGTGCTGCGGCAAGAACTCGTGTAGCCTGCGGTTCCATGTTTAAATATTTGAAGATGGAAGTTAATGAAGTGTGTCGCGATAGTTAAGTCTAATTTGTAGGTTGGGTAGAGCGAAGCATAACTACCCAATTTTTGCCCAATTATCATAAATCTAATAAAATTCCCCATCGCTTCCAACATAGGCGCATTCCTTAATCCACCACAGTCAACTGGATTAAATCCAATATATAAAGGCAAGTGTCATAACCTGTTTCTCGCTTCCTCATCGTTCCCCGCTACAAAGCAAGAAACGTATAATAACAAGTCCGGTTAATTACTTACGATATAACCCTATTGAAAAGATAGCGGTTATTAGCAACATAATCTTTTACTCTGCTGCGGAAATTTGGATCGATGCTTAATTGTAGTTTCATTTAAGTATAATTTGTAATCAAAAATAGTTTTAAATCTCTTCATGCTTACAGAACTTAATTTGTGTCGCTAATAACTCTTTTAGCAATTACCAATTACTAATTACCCATTACCAATTACCCATTACCCATTACCAATGTTCAATTCCCTGTAATTGAAGATTTATACTCATGCATATTTTATGGCATTACCTTAATATTTTACGCAATTCACAGTAATGGAATTGTAGTTATTAAAAATACGCGATTGAAAAATTCGTAATTTAGCAACTTAGGCAATTTGAGTTACTCACGACAATTTCATTTATGGAAAAATTGAAAGAATTGATTCATAAGGAAAACCCTCAAACCAACGACATGAAAAATTATCAACCCAAAAGCAAACGGGGGTTTTGGGGAAAAATGGGTATACTTGCCATTATCTCGGCTGTGGCTGGAGGTTTGTTTGGGGTTTTCTTGAGTGGGAAGCCGTTTATGCAAGATAATCTAAGTGCGGAGGAAGCAGGTTTTTTTAATGATAATGCGATTGATAGAGGGCAATTTTTAGAATTAAATCGTCCCGTCAATATTTTAGTCATGGGAATGAGCGTACTTCCTCCAGATACAAAAAATACACCGGAAGAACTTAAGGATTTGGGATATTTAGCCCAGGTTAATGCTTTTGATGGGCTTTCCGATGTGATGTTATTGATTCGATTCGATCCAGAAAATAATAAATTAAATATGCTTTCTATTCCTAGGGATACCCGTGCGGAAATAGAAGGTTATGGTTTGAGAAAAATTAATTCTGCCAATCGTTTGGGTGGTGCTTATTTAAGTGCTAAAAGCGTTAGTAATCTTTTAGGAAATATAGATATACATGGTTACGTTAGAATTAATGTTTTGGGAGTAGGTAAACTTATTGATGCTTTGGGGGGAGTAACCGTAAATGTTCCCAAAGAGTTGAAATATAAAGATGATTCCCAACATTTATATATTAATTTAAAACCTGGAGAGCAACATCTTGACGGCGATAAAGCATTACAACTATTGAGATTCCGTAATGATGGCAGGGGAGATATCGGCAGGATTGAACGCCAGCAATTGGTTATGCAAGCCTTGATGCAACAAGCTTTGAATCCAGCAACATTAGCGCGATCGCCGGTAATTATCGGTACGATTAAAGACAATATCGATACAAATTTAAACCTTGACAGTTTATTAACATTAGTTAATTTTGGTGTCCAAACTAACCGCTCTGACATCGAGATGTTTACTTTACCCGGCAGAGTTAGCAATGGTAGAGAATTTAATGCAAGCTACTGGCTGCCAGATGAAGAAAAAATTGATGAGTTAATGCTTCGTTATTTTGGTAATTGATAATTGGGCATTGGGCATTGGGCATGGGGCATAGCTTAGAGGATGTTTGGGAAGTCATAAATACAACCACAAATTTTTAGATCCCCCTAAATCCCCCTTAAAAAAGGGGGACTTTTACCCCCCTTTTATAAGGGGGGAAGGGGGGATAAATTTTCAAACAACCTCTTAGGGAGTAATGGGGTAATGGGAAGAAGTTTATTTCCTAACTTCCTCCTTCACCTTTCCATCTCTACCGTCTTTCCTATGTACAAAATTTTTAAAATAATTAGTATGAATAAAGGATAACTAATTATGAGCCCATGAAATTACCCAACGGTCCGCAATACCCTTCATTTATTCAAACAATGCAGTTTATTCTCGATCCTTTATCGATTTTGGAAAAGGCTGCAAAACGTTACGGAGATATTTTCACTTTACGCTTGAAATCTCCTGTTGTATTTATTAGCAATCCCCAAGCCTTACAGCAAATATTAACGAACGATACTAAAGATTTTAGCGCCCCATCAGAAGGAAATAAGCCTTTTGAACCTTTGATGGGAAAAAATTCTGTAATCATGGCAAGCGGTAAGGCACATCGCCGTCAACGTAAATTATTAATGCCGAGCTTTCATGGTGATAAGGTACGCAGCTATGTGGAAGTCATTAATCAAGTGACATCGGAGGTAATGAGTAGCTGGGAAGTTGGTAAAAACTTCGATATAAGAGATGGAATGCAGGCTATTACCATGCGGATAATTATGCAGGCAGTATTTGGGATTTATGAAGGAGAGCGGGCAATTGAGTTGGAAAAACTTCTAAGTTCAATGTTAGAGGCTGGAGGAAGTTCGCCTCTAAAAGCAGCTTTTTTGATTTTCCCCGTTTTGCAAAAGGATTTAGGTGAGAAGAGTTATTGGGGTAAATTTCTTCGTGAGAAACAACGAGTTTATCAAATATTAAATGATGAAATAGAAGAAAGAAGAGCAAACCCTTCCGATTCCCGTACTGATGTTTTAAGTATGTTAATGGCAGCCAGGGATGAGCAAGGGGAAGCAATGAGTAATATGGAATTAAGCGATGAATTAATAACTCTATTAACAGCAGGACATGAAACTACTGCTACTGCTTTAGCTTGGGCTTTTTACTGGATTCATAAATCTCCCCAAGTGCGAGAAAAATTATTGGAAGAACTTGATAGTTTAGATGATAATCCTGATTTTAGTACTATTAATAAACTGCCATATTTAAATGCAGTTTGCAACGAAACTTTACGAATTTATCCAGTAGCAATACTTCAATTCCAGAGAAAAGTAGAAACCCCAGTTTTATTAGGCGGTCACGATTTGGAACCGGGTACATTATTATATGGTTCAGTTTATTTAACTCATCAAAGGGAAGATTTATATCCCGAACCCAAGAAATTTAAACCAGAACGTTTTCTAGAAAGACAGTTTTCACCTTATGAATTCATACCTTTTGGCGCTGGTACAAGACGCTGTATTGGTGCAGCATTAGCTCAATGTGAAATGAAGTTAATTTTGACAAAGATTTTGAAAAACTTGGAGTTAGAATTAATTGATAACAGTGAGTTAAAACCCAAGCGTCGTGGTTTAGTAACTGGCCCAAATCGTCCGATTCAAATGGTTGTAAAAGTTCGTAGTTGCGCTGAAGCGCCAAAAATTTTGAAAGCCCAAGCACAACTATGAAAATATTTTGATTCATAAGCCCTGAAGCGAACCTGATATCAACAGAAAACCCCTATATTGATTTGTTTTGATGTTGAGAAACCCGGTTTTATTGAAAAATCGGGTTTCTAAATTTTCAATCAGAGCATATACCCAGTAATAAAATTAAAATTAAAATTAATTGAAAAAGATAAGCTATGTCATACAGCGACTTTAAAACCATAGAGCAAGCTGTTACCAAATTAGAATTAACTGTAGAAGATATTCCTCATTTATTTGGTAAAGTTGAAGCTATCGAACCTTCTCAACGTTTGAAAGAAACTTTAGATGAAACTTTAGATTTAGCATCGAGTATTAGTACGGAAAAAGCTCGTTCGGAATTAATTATTACACCAATATTATTAGAAGTAAGGCGAAAATTTGATAATAGAATAGGTTATTTTTCTGGTAACACTTTTAATATTGATGAATCCAAAAGTTTAACTGGTGCCTGTGATTTTCTCTTGAGCGCATCTAGCAATCAATCATTGGTAACTGCTCCAGTTTTAACATTAGTAGAAGCTAAAGATAATGATATCCGTATCGGCTTAGGACAATGCATCGCTCAAATGGTTGCTGCTCAAATTTTTAATATTAACAAAGGATTGGAAAATCAAATTATTTATGGTGCTGTTTCTACAGGTACTAACTGGAAATTTATGATATTGGAAGATAATTTAGTCAAAATTGATTTAACAGAATATTTTATTACGCAATTGGAACGGATATTAGGGATTTTAGCCGAACCTTTTAGAATTTATTTTGCGGTTTAAGTAAGTTAAAAAATTAAGGTATCTCCGTAGCGAGTGGAAGCTTCGCCATTCACCGGAGGTGCCGCTCAGGTGTGGAGCATCTTCTGTAATAGCTCCACCATCCGCCGTAAGCATTGCTGATTGATTGTAGATAAGGGTTGAAATTAATCACTATCGGTTAGCCGTTAAATATAAGAAGCGCTTAAGCGCAACTACGAACTAATTTAATCGAGATTACTGGGATTGCTAACCCGAAATACTTGCCTTAAAATAAATTTCAACGAATCAGGCTTTCTAAATATGTTCTAAAATTTGCTCAACATTCACATAATATTATTTTTGTCAATACTTAATTAATAATTTGTCTACATCTAAATTGTCTTATATTTGACATATACTTAGTTATAAACAAATCATAAATAATAGTTAATTTTACTCATTAAACTTGCCTTTTCATTGTAAATTAGTAGACGGGTGCATAGAGCGATCGCCAGGAATTATTTTGTGTAAACTCCTTGCTAGATAGTCTTTTGAATCAAATAATCCAACCCTTATTTAATGACTGTTACGGGCTAAATTTCAGTTGCAATACTGATTTAATTTTGCTGCGTGCAATTATTTCAGTATCAAACTTTCACGTTACAGGTTAAAAATATGCCTTCTACCTTCAATCTTTCTGCACCATCTACTTTTAATTTACAAGAAGCTACCGTTAAGGATATTCAAAAAGCATACAGTTTTGGAGCTTTGAGTATTGAGGAATTAACTCAACTTTATCTGAATAGAATAACAGCTTACGATGACCAAGGTCCTGCTATTTCTGCGGTGATTTCGGTTAATCCCGATGCTTTGGATAAAGCTAGGGAGTTAGATGCCAAGTTGCGAAATCAAGGTGCCGATGGAGCTTTATATGGAATTCCGGTACTTTTAAAAGATAATTATGACACCTTTGATTTACCAACCACTGCGGGTTCGGATGTTTTAGATGGTTCGATTCCGACCGATGATGCTTTTACTACCAAAGAGTTTCGCGATGCTGGAGCAATTATTTTGGGTAAAACCAATATGAGCGAATTTGCTCTTTCTTCTGGAAGACTTGGATACAGTTCTAAAGGAGGTTTAACCCTTAATCCCTATAATCTCAATCGCGATGCTAGTGGATCTAGTAGCGGTACTGGTGCTGCAATTGCTGCCAATTTTGCAACTTTAGGTACTGGTACGGATACAGCGGGTTCCGTTCGCGGTCCTTCTTCCACCACGGCATTAGTGGGAATTAAACCCACCAGGGGATTGGTAAGTGCTGATGGTATAGTTCCCCTGGCGCTGACAGTAGATTATGCTGGTCCTATGACTCTTTCTGTTGAAGATACAGCCATCGCTCTGGGAGTAATGGCTGGTGTCGATCCCAACGATCCAGCAACGGAAGCTAGTCAGGGTAAAGGTTTTGAAGACTATACGCAATTCTTGGATAAAGATGCCCTCAAAGGTGCAAGAATTGGTGTAGCTCGGGAATATTTCGGCGGTAACGATGAAGTTGATAAGTTGGTGGAAGCAGCTATTAATAATATGAGAGCTGCTGGTGCAACTATTATTGAATTGGATCTTCCAGAAACGATTGTGGAAGCTTCTAATTACAGTACTTTATTAAATACGATAGTTCAAGCTGAATTTAATCCCCAGATTGAGGAATATTTCAGTACCCTCGATGAGGAATATCCGCAGAATTTAGAAGAGTTGATTGAGAGGAGTAAAAATCCAGAATTGGTTAATTCGGAAACTCCAGTTAATCCCAGTCGGATTGAAGTATACGAAGATTCCTTAGAATTTGGCGGTTTGGAGAATCCCGAATATCAAGCAGCAATTAATGAAGGTATTCCTGCACTACAACAAGAGTTTAATAATATCTTTGCTAGCAATAAATTGGATGCCATAGTTTATCCAACCCTTGCCACTCCACCAACACCAATTACCGATGCCGATGGAAACGTTATAGAAGATCCAACTTATCAGGCTAATTTAGATAATATTGGTGGCGATCCCTATCGTGTCAACTATTTAGGAAATTTAACTGGTTTTCCCGACTTAACCTTACCAGTGGGATATACAGAGCAAGGTTTACCCGTGGGTATGTCTTTCTTCGGGCAGGAATTTACCGAGCCTACTTTAATTGCATTAGCATATGCTTACGAGCAGGAAAATCCAGTTCGAGTTTCCCCATCAAATACACCTGCTTTACCGGGAGAAAAGTTTGAATATGTCACCGAAGTTTTAGTTGTTGGTGATGCTGGTGATGATGTTTTAGAAACACAGTTAATTCCAGATTTTGATGGTAATAAAGATATTGTATTTGCTGGTTTAGGTAACGACTTGGTAGATACCACTCAAACTATTTCCGGTGGTAATCGAGTATTTGGCGGTAGCGGTGATGATGAATTATTCGCAGGCAAAAACGATAGAGTTAATGCTGGCAAAGGAAATGATATTCTCGATGCATCTAATGGTAGAGGAGGAAATCGTTTAAATGGTGGAGATGGTAACGATACCTTTTTTGCTGGTGGTGACGATAGATTAATTGGCAGTAAAGGTAACGATAGGTTTTTCATTACCGACAAAGGAGGAAATACAATTAGTGGTGGTGCTGATAACGATCAATTTTGGATTGTGAATGCAGAATTACCAGAGAAAGCCAATACAATTACTGACTTTGAAAGTGGAGTTGATGTAATTGGGATTTCAGGCTTGGGTTTATCTTTTGCAGATGTTGCTTTGGAAATCGATGGCAAGAATACTGTCATAAATATTTTGAACCAAGATGTTGCCGTCGTATTAGGCGTGCAGGGGCTTGGAGAAAGTGATTTTGCTTTTCTGATGTAAACCTCACCCCTTCCCCTCTCCTTATTAAGGAGAGGGGTTTCCGAATTCCCAACAATCCATTCCCCTCTCCCTTCACAAGGAGAGGGGTGCCCGTAGGGCGGGGTGAGGTAAACTTCGAGTCTCCGGTTGGAAACCGATTGCAAAAAGCTCCGCCTTTGATTAATTTTATTAATTCAAAAAAATTAAGACTCTTAGACATCCCTAAAGTGAGAAAATAAAGCATTAGAAAAAGAATCCCGTCCTTTTAAGCTTTAAAGTTTCACCAGATGACTAATTCCTTAATTCAAACTCTCCAGCTAATTGCTAATCCCATTAATTTTTTCGATAACCACGCAGAAAAATATGGAAATACTTTTACGCTAAGAGTTTTAGGAATCAATTCTCCACCAGTTGTATTTTTTAGCAGCCCTCAAGCTATTAATGATTGTTTTGCAATTCCCGCCAAAAAATTAGATTTTAAGAAAGCGACTCACGTATTCAAACCCTTATTCGGCAGTGATTCAATCGTCTTTCAGGAGGGTAAATCCCATAACCGACAGCGACAATTATTAATGCCTCCTTTTCACGGCGATCGCCTCAAATCTTATGGGGATACCATATGCAATATTACTAATAATGTAATTCGCCATTGGCAACCTGGAAATATCGTCTCCATGCAGGAAGTAATGCCCGATATTACTTTACAAATTATCCTTCAAGTGGTATTCGGAATTTCTCCCGGCGAACGTTACGAAAAATTAATAAAATTGTTAACTGCACTCTTAGATGATATAACCAAACCTTTGTTTTCTAGCTTATTTTTCTTTCCACCTTTACAACAAGATTTAGGTAAATGGAGTCCCTGGGGAAATTATCTCAAACGACGGCAAGAAATTGATAAGTTGATTTATGCAGAGATTTATGAACGTAGGTTAAGTGAGGATAATTTAGGAGAAGATATTTTAAGTCTGTTGATGTCAGCCAGTGATGAAGATGGAGAGAAAATGACAGACAAAGAATTAAGGGATCAATTAGTTTCCCTGTTGCTTCTCGGTTACGAAACCACCTCTGGCGTTTTAGCATGGTTATTTTACATGACTCATTCCCATTCCGAAGTTTATAGTAAATTAATTGCAGAATTACAAACTTTAGATAATTTAGCTGAAAAATCCCCAGAAAAAATTGCTCGACTACCCTATCTACAGGCAGTTTGCTCCGAAACCATGCGACTTCACCCCATAGCTTTAATTTGTACTCCCCGCATGGCTGTAGATAAAGTAGAAGTTGCCGGAGAAAAATTTGCTGAAGGTACTGTTTTAGTTCCCTGCATATATTTAGCTCATCGCCAGGAAACAACTTATCAACAACCAGATAAATTTATCCCCGAAAGATTTTTAGATAGAAAATTTTCTGCATTTGAATATTTACCCTTTGGAGGAGGCTATCGCGGCTGTATTGGCTCAGCTTTTGCAGTTTATGAAATGAAATTGATTTTAGCAACTATTTTATCTAGATTTAAATTAGAATTAGTCGATAAAAAACCAGTCAAACCCGTGCGTCGAGGCATTACCATCGTTCCTAGTGGTGGTGTATCGATGACGGTAGTTAATTAGAGGGAGTGAGTGAGTGAGGGAGTGAGGGAGGGAGTGAGGGAGGGAGGGAGGAAATAAATTTCTTGCCATCATCTCATCATCCCATCTCGGGATCAAAAAATTAGCTTTTCCTCTTCCTCTTCTTCTTCCCTCTGCGCCCCTCTGCGCTTTCCTCAGCGCTCCTTTGCGTTTCAAAATATATAATTCCGATGCCAACAGATTTGATATCACAACTCACAAATCACTCAAAAACTTAAGAAAATAATAGAATAATCAAAACAGCATAGGGGAGAAATATATTTATGACAGAGCAACAATGGTTAATTGATGAAACTGCATTCCCCGAAAGTAGTTATCTTAAAGAGATAGAAGAAGAATTTAATCAAGGAAATACCCGCAGCTCTCGCGAATCAACAACTCAACCACAACCGGTTAATCTTGCCGTCAGACTTCAAGATATTATGATTTGGGATACTAAAAAGTGGTTTGGCGATGCACAGATGCGTTTGGATGCTTTAGTTGTTCATGGTAAAGCTAACGACAGCGATTCATCCAGTTTTTATATGCCCCAAACCTTTCGCTTTCCTGGAATTAAAGATAACGATAGATTGCCTACCGGTGAAAATGGCTTATTGATATTTTACGGTGAAGCCGTACATTTCTTAGATATCTTTATAACCGTATCCCGAGACAGAAAAGACTCCGATGATTTAGCAACAATGCTCAATCAAGAAATGCAATCTCCCGAAATTCAAAATGCTGTTAGTACAATGTTAGGATTTACCGCCATCGCAACTCAAGCAACAACTTTTGCAACAGCCCTCGGCGCAGCTTCAACATTGGGTAATTTTGCCTACAAAGCTCTAAGTAAAGCGACTGGTGATACCATAGGAATCTATAGAACTTCT
This sequence comes from Cyanobacteria bacterium J06633_8, assembly GCA_039820645.1. Classification (GTDB taxonomy): domain Bacteria; phylum Cyanobacteriota; class Cyanobacteriia; order Cyanobacteriales; family Nostocaceae; genus Rivularia. The sequence goes on from JBCBPQ010000059.1 coordinate 29,261, forward strand.
TGGCTGCAATACCGCGATAAATTCGGTATTGGCAGACATCCGCAAAATGGTTCTCACAAAGTTAGAGATATTTCTTTTTGGTATGAAATTATTCAGGAAATTAATCCGTAATTGGTAATTCTTAACTGTCATGATACTGATAACTGAAATATGAAACTTGAAGGAAAACAATATCAAAAATTAAGAGATGCCTTGGTGGAAGCTTTTCCATCGCAAATCAGGTTGGCTGAATTAGTACAATTTCAGTTTAGTCAAAATTTAAACGCGATCGCAATGGGTAATGATTTAAAAGAAATTGCTTTTAAGTTAATTCAAGTTTCTCAAGCGGAAGGATGGACTGATAAACTAATTGCAGGTGCCAGGGAAGCAAATCCTGGAAATCCCAAATTATTTATTGTTGCACAAGAAGTAAATTTAGCAATATCTCTCCCATCTAAACTCTCAAAAGTCGGTGGTTTAGAACAAATTGTTAAGAAAACCAATAGTTTTCTCGATGTAAATACCTGGCGAGAGAAATTGGGTACCATCGAAGCCCAAGTTTGTCGGATAGAGATTACCAAAAAGAATAATATTCCGTGTTTTGGTACCGGTTTTCTGATTGCGCCGAATGTTGTAATTACAAATTATCACGTCATTGAACCGTTAATCTCAGAAAAAGCAACTCCCGAAAACGTAATTTTGCGGTTTGATTACAAACAATTACCAGAAGGGAAAGTAGTAAATAAGGGTACCGAATACCGTTTAGTTGCAGATGATTGGTTAATAGATAAAAGCCCCTACACAGATAACCCTTTACCCACAGCCGATGAATTAGATTATGCCTTATTAAGAGTTGATGGAGTACCCGGAGAAGAATCCATCGCCAATAATTCCGTACCCGATACACCACAGAGAGGATGGATTAAACTACCAGAATCGCTAGATTATGAATTTGTAGCAGACACACCACTATTAATATTGCAACATCCCGACGCTCAACCATTGAAACTTGCTTTTGATACCGATGCAATAATTAGCATCAACGAAAACAGCACCCTAGTAAAATATAAAACCAATACAGAAGGTGGTTCCTCCGGCTCCCCATGTTTCGATATTAACTGGAATTTAGTTGCATTACATCACAGTGGCGACCCCAATTACAACCCAACTTACAATGCCGGAACACCTTTTACAGCCATTTGTGCCCGTTTGCAAAAGCAAAACTTATTAGCAGAATTACATAGCGGCGAAGCCATGTACTAAAAGTTCGTTCGTTCGTAGTTGCGCTTCAGCGCCAATTCCCTTCCTTCGTAGTTGCACAATCTTCGCCAAATCCGTTCGTAGTTGCGCTACTCTGCGAGAAAGCTTTGCTTACAGCGCCAAATCCCTTCCTTCGTAGTTGCACAATCTTCGCCAAATCCGATGAACTCCAATACTATTCAGCTAAGAGAATTTGTAGGTTGGGTTGAGCGACAGCGAAACCCGACAAATGCTTATAAATGTTGGGTTTCACTCCGTTCAACCCAAGCTACGTCTACACCACCACATAATTCATCAGGGGGTTGAAATTGTTCCTAATTGCGCCGTTTCGTTTGCTGACACCATATATTTGGCGCTAAAGCGCAACTACGAGCCATAGAAACTAAAATTAGCATCAAAAGTAGATAATTTTACGGAAATCCGTGTAAGTATATTGAATTACTTAAGTGTCAAAAAAGTATAAATTAATATCATTTAAGGCATTTAAGCATTTACCAATGAATTCTGGAAATGTCCCTGGCTATCTTATCAACGATTTAAACCAAGCATTGCGTAGTGCTTTTCCCAGTAAAGCTGAATTAGAAATGATGGTGCAATTTCAATTTAGTCAAAATCTAGATGATATTGCTCTTGGCGAGAATTTAAGAGTAATTGTTTATCAATTGGAGGAATATTTTCTTAAAGAGGGTAAATTAACAAAACTTATTGATGGAGCACTGGAAGAAAAGCCTGATAATCCGGAATTGCAAGAAGTAGCGCAAAAGTTTAAAACTACTATTAGTTTATTTAAAATTTTACAGCCTTTAGAAGGTAGATATATTGAAACCATGCAGCAAGCTTATCAAGCTTGTGCGGATGAAAGTGTAGTTAATGATTGGGAAGAGGAAATTCCTGAAACTCCGGAAACTTTAATTGAAATATTTGACGGTATTGAGGAAGCATCATCCCAAAATTATGATGAAAAGCTGTCTCAATTTGCAGTTAATTTATTAAAGAATCAAGATATTCCCAAAAAAGAAGCCAGTAAGTTAAATAAATGGGGTAAAAAGTATACTGGAAAATTTTATAAACAGCTATCTCACAGAGAAAATGATGTACAAGATAAAGATACAACAAGTCATCTGATAATTATATTTCACCCTTGCAAACAATACAAACAGCGTTATTGGTTTGAAGCTTGGTTTATTCCCTACGGGGAAGAAGGTAAATTTAATTCTAAGACTGGTGAAGGATATATTTCAATTAATCAAGATGGAGAAAATAACAAAAAAATTAAATTTGAAGAAAAAGAAATTGCTGATTTATTAAAATTTTGCTTTGGACAAATTTATCAGCAGCCGACTTTCTCCCGCCATCAAACCAGCATTGAGTTTATTTTACCCAATGAGCTTTTGAATCAACCTGTTGATAATTGGACAATTGCAGCAGATGAAGACGAGCATGATATTCCCAGCCCTATTGGGAATGAATATAAGGTGATTGTTCGCTCTTATAAACGGTTAAAAAAATATTGGAATAAAAATGATTGGGAACGTAAGTGGAACACTTTTGTAAAATGTGGTTGCTCTGAATGTTTTGTATCTGATGATGATTGTAATGCCGATGAGGGATTAGAGACGCAATTGTATTATAATTTACTCAAAGAACATATAACTGCTTTAAAATTGATTAAATCGCCATCGCCGGAAGTTTTTCCGAAAATTTTGGCGGCTATAAATAAAAGTGCTATCCCCGTAGCTTTATGGATTAGGGAGGAATTACAACATTTAAATATTCGACAGGAAATAGATGAGCTTTTGAAATGTTCAATTATGAAATTACCGGAGCAAGTTAAAGAAAAACGTTTGCAGGCTTCCGCTGCTGTAAATAGACAAACTCACATCGGAAATCACATCTCATTGCTATGGGAAAATCCTTATATATTGCCACCATCCCCTATTGATTATAAAATGCCATGACCTATCATATTATGTCCGGTTAAACAGTTATCATATCTGTGGGGCTGAGTAATGAGTAATGAGTAATGAGTAATGAGTAATGAGTAACGAGTAATGAGTAATGAGTAATGAGTAATGAGTAATGAGTAATGAGTAATGAGTAACGAGTAACGAGTAATGAGTAATGAGTAATGAGTAATGAGTAATAAATTATGTTGCTAATAACCGCTATC